>JBASJP010000226.1:0-14710 GCA_049655345.1 Moraxellaceae bacterium | reverse complement strand
CCCCCCACGACCTGAACATTACTGCTTGATGGCCTGGGCCACCGTATAGGTCTTGCCCTGCTTAAGCTTGTCGTAATTACCGAAAACTTCCTTGCAGGTGCGCGCAATGAATTCGCGCAGACCGGTGATGGTCACCACCACAAAACGGCCACCGGGCTTGAGGCGGTCGTAGGCATCGAACAGGTAGAGGTAATGCTGCTCGTTGCCAACCTTGGCCGGCAGGTTCGATACGATGAGATCGAACTTGTAGTCTTTCGGAATCTGGTTGAAGCCGTTGCTGAGAAAGACTTCCGTGTTCTTCAGTCCGTTGCGTTCGCAATTGGCTTTCGTGTAATCCACCGCGACAAAATCCTTGTCGACCATCACCGTCCTGCCCTGCGGGGCCAGCCTGGCCATGGTCATGCCCAGCACGCCGTAGCCGCAACCGACATCAAGGCAATCATCCGCCGGATTGATGTCGAGGTGATCCAGCAGCAGGCGCGAGCCTTCGTCGATGCTGCGCGGGGAGAAAATGCCCCAGGTGGTGTGAAAGCTGAACTCACAACCACGCACGGATTCGGTAAAAACGATGTCTTCGCGCCAGCGCTTGACGGTGGCAGCATCGGGGGCGGTGAATTTCTTTTCGGTCATGACGGTTCTCGTCTGCATCTGCAGGATGCAGCTCAAAGTTTGTAGTCGAGGATCAGCGGGGCGTGATCAGAGAATTTCACGTCCTTGTATATGCTGGTGCTGATGATCTTGTCTTTCAGGTCGGGCGAGACAACCTGGTAGTCGATGCGCCACCCGACGTTATTGGCATAGGCTTGGCCGCGATTGGACCACCAGGTGTACTGCTCTGCCTCCTGGTTCACCACGCGAAAGGCGTCGACATAACCCACTTCATCAAACAGCGTGGTCAGCCAGGCGCGCTCGTGCGGCAGACAGCCCGAGTTCTTCTGGTTGCCCTTCCAGTTCTTGATATCGATTTCCTTGTGCACGATGTTCCAGTCGCCACAAATGACCATTTGCCGTCCCTGCTTGCGCCACTCTTTCATGCGCGGCATCAGCTCGCCCAGAAACAGGTCCTTGCGCGCCTGTGCCGCCTCGTCGGCCGAGCCGGAGGGCAAATACAGCGAGACGACGGTCAACGGACCGAAATCGGCTTCAATCCAGCGCCCCTGGGTGTCACAGATATCAAAACCGAGACCGGTTCTGACCGCATCCGGCTGTTGCCGGCTGAAGATGGCGGTGCCGCTGTAGCCGGGCTTCACCGCATCAAAAAAGAAGGTGTGCCAGCCATCCGGACGGTGCAGCAGATCCAGCTGGTGCTCCTGGGCCTTGGTTTCCTGGATGCAGACGACATCGGCACCACTGGTCTCCAGCCAGTCAAAGAAACCCTTGCTGGCCGCCGCGCGGATACCGTTGAGGTTGGCGGAAACAATGCGCATCAGGACGACCCCGGGACAATTCATGGCAGGTGAAAAAGCGAACGGCTATCATACCGGTCACGTCCTCCCTGACCAAACGGCCTTTTCCCATGCGTGACTACCAGCGCGAATTCATCGGTTTCGCCCTCCGCCACGGCGTCCTGCGCTTTGGCAACTTCACCCTCAAGTCCGGCCGCCAGAGCCCCTACTTCTTCAATGCCGGCCTGTTCAATACCGGCAAGATGCTGTCCGAACTGGGCCGCTTCTATGCCGAGGCCATCCGCGCCTCGGGCGTGGAGTTCGATGTGCTGTTCGGGCCGGCCTACAAGGGCATTCCGCTGGCCGCCGCGACGGCCGTGCAACTCTGCGACGAATTCGAGATCGACACTCCCTGGTGCTTCAACCGCAAGGAAGCCAAGGACCACGGCGAAGGTGGCACGCTGGTCGGCAGCCCGCTGACCGGTCGCGTCCTCATCATTGATGACGTCATCACGGCCGGCACCGCCATCCGCGAAGTCATGACCATCATTGAACAGGCGCGCGCCAAGGCCGCCGGTGTCATTGTGGCACTGGACCGCCAGGAAAAGGGCAAGGGCGAACTGTCGGCCATCCAGGAAGTGGAGCGCGACTTTGGTATTCCGGTGATCTCCATCGTGAAGCTGGAACAGATCATCACGTATCTGGAAGAAACCGGCAGCGAACACCTCGACGCCATCCGCACCTACCGTGCGCAATACGGCATCAACTCATAACGACCGACCGGATACCCTGCCATGTCGCTGAACATCGCTGTTGTGATGGACCCCATCGAGCACATCAAGATCCGCAAGGACTCCACGATGGCAATGCTGTGGGCCGCCGCCGAGCGCGGGCACACGCTCTGGTATCTGGAGCAGCCCGACCTGTTTGTGCGCGATGGTGTTGCCTTTGGCGACATGGCACCGCTGCAGGTCTTTCACGACAGCGACAACTGGTTTGAGCGTGGCGAACGCCAGACACGCAAGCTGGCCGACATGGACGTGATCCTGATGCGCAAGGATCCGCCCTTTGACATGAACTTTGTCTACACCACCTACATCCTGGAAATGGCCGAAGCCGACGGCGTGCTGGTGGTGAACCGGCCACAGTCCCTGCGTGACTGCAACGAAAAGTTCTTTGCCACGCAGTTTCCGCACTGCATGGTGCCGACGCTGATTTCAGCCGACATGAAAAAGCTGCGTGCGTTTGTGCACGAGCAGCACGATGCTATCGTGAAACCGCTCGACGGCATGGGCGGCACCGGCATTTTCCGGCTGACTGCTGGCGGCCCCAATATTGGCGCCGTGCTGGAAACGCTGACCGGCAACGGCAGCCAGCCGGTGATGGCGCAACGCTACATCCCCGAGATCAAACAGGGCGACAAACGCATCCTGATGATTGATGGCGAGCCGATTCCCTATGCGCTGGCCCGCGTGCCGCAGGGTGACGAGGTGCGCGGCAACCTGGCCGCCGGCGGCATCGGCGAGCCCCGACTGCTCACCCTGAAGGATCGCTGGCTGGCGCAGCAGGTAGGCCCGGAACTGAAAAAGCGCGGCCTGCTTTTTGTTGGTCTTGATGTGATTGGCGAATACATCACCGAAATCAATGTCACCAGCCCGACCTGCATCCGCGAGATTGATGCGCAGTATGATTACGGTATTGCCGGGCGCCTGATGGACGTCATTGAACGCAAGGTAAAAGTGCGGCACTGAGGCATGCACGCGCCAAACAAAAAGCCCGCGCTGCTTTTACATTAGCAGCACGGGCTTTTTAAGGCATTGCGCCAGCGTTACTTGCGCTTCATGGCATCGAAGAACTCGTCGTTGGTCTTCGTTTCCCTCATCTTGTCGAGAAGGAACTCGATGGCAGCGATTTCGTCCATGGGATGCAGGATCTTGCGCAGGATCCACACTTTCTTCAGGTCATCCTCGCCCATCAGGCGCTCTTCGCGACGGGTACCGGACTTCTTGATATTGAACGCCGGGAACACGCGCTTTTCTGCGATCTTGCGATCGAGATGAATTTCCTGGTTACCGGTGCCCTTGAACTCTTCGAAAATAACTTCGTCCATCTTGGAGCCGGTTTCGATCAGTGCCGTCGCGATGATGGTGAGCGAGCCGCCTTCTTCGATATTACGCGCCGCGCCAAAGAAACGCTTGGGACGTTCCAGCGCATGTGCATCCACACCACCGGTGAGCACCTTGCCGGAGCTGGGGATCACGGTGTTGTAGGCACGGGCCAGACGGGTAATGGAGTCAAGCAGGATGACCACATCCTTCTTGTGCTCGACCAGTCGCTTGGCTTTTTCAATAACCATTTCGGCAACCTGCACATGACGTGCAGGCGGCTCGTCGAACGTGGAGGCAACCACTTCGCCACGCACGGTGCGCTGCATTTCGGTCACTTCTTCCGGACGCTCGTCGATGAGCAGCACAATCAGGAACACTTCCGGATTGTTGCGCGTAATGGAGTGTGCAATGTTCTGCAGCAGCATGGTCTTGCCGGCTTTTGGCGGTGCAACCAGCAAGGAACGCTGGCCCTTGCCGATCGGAGCAATGAGGTCAATGACGCGCGCCGCGAGATCTTCGGTCGACCCGTTGCCAAGCTCCATCACCAGACGCTGGGTGGGGAACAGGGGCGTGAGGTTTTCGAACAGAATCTTGTTCTTGGCGTTTTCCGGCGCATCAAAGTTGATGTGGTTAACCTTGAGCAGCGCAAAATAACGCTCGCCTTCTTTCGGCGGGCGAATGGTGCCGGCGATGGTGTCGCCCGTGCGCAAATTGAAGCGACGGATCTGCGAAGGGCTGACATAAATGTCATCCGGACCGGCGAGGAAGGAACCCTCGGAGGAGCGCAGGAAGCCAAAGCCGTCGGAAAGAATTTCAAGTACGCCGTCGCCGAAGATTTCCTCGCCATTGCGTGCGTGGGTTTTCAGAATGGCAAAAATCACATCCTGTTTTCGATTGCGAGCCATGTTTTCAAGGCCCATTTCCTCGGCAATCTTGACGAGTTCGGCAATCGGTTTTTTCTTGAGTTCAGTCAGATTCATATAAATCAGAATAACGCGGGGGAGAAGAGAGGGATGGCAACGCAACGGCGCCTGCGGCCAGACAGGCCGGCTCTTGAGACAGAGTCTTGAGGCGATGCTCTCGAATCAGCACCAGAATCAGTATTCCTGAGTCGGTACGGGGAGAACAGAAACAGTCGGATAATCGCTACTTGCCACTACGATAGTACAAAAGAGGGTAGAAACAAGGCTGATCGGGCTGTTTTCCGGAATGGAACCGGACGGTGTGCGTTGAACGCGCGGGCCGCTGAGCAGCCCGCGTAGGACTGATTATATATTGGAATCCAGAAACGCCGTCAACTGTGACTTTGACAGGGCACCCACTTTGGTCGCCTCGACGCTGCCGGCCTTGAACAGGGTAAGGGTGGGAATACCGCGGACGCCGTACTTCTGGGCGATGCCGGGGTTGTCATCCACGTTCACCTTGACGATGGTCAGACGGCCCTGATATTCGCTGGCCAGCTCATCCAGGATGGGGGCAACCATCTTGCAGGGGCCACACCACGGTGCCCAGTAATCCACCAGCACGGCACCATCAGCCTTGAGCACATCAGACTCGAAGCTGGCATCAGTGGCGTTCACGATCAGTTCGTTGGCCATTCGTCGTCTCCGCAGGACATCTTAAGAAGGCATCAATCATAGCAGAGCCTCTGCCGGTTTACCCCCTGCACAAACGCCCGGACAGGCAATTGATTTGTCCGGAATCACTTACCGTGGCGGCCGACTAGGCTACCATTGCGCCCTTACCATGCCGGAGAGAATGACATGCCCAGCACACCGCGCCTGCGCGAGGATGGTCTGATTGCCGCCATCGACATGGGCTCCAACAGCTTTCACCTGGCGGTGGCGCGCCTGGATCATGGTGAACTGAAGCTGGTAGAGGGCTTGTCCGAGAAAGTACGTCTTGGCGGCGGACTGGACGACAAGGACCGCCTGACCGAAGAAGCCCAGGCACGTGCACTGGCCTGCCTGTCGCGCTTTGCCCAGCACCTGGATGGCATCACGCCGGACCGTTTGCGCGTGGTGGGCACAAATGCCCTGCGTGTGGCACGCAATGCCCCCACATTCCTGAAGAAAGCCGAGAAAATCCTCAACCACCCCATCGAGGTGATTGCCGGACGCGAAGAAGCGCGCCTTATCTACATGGGCGTTGCCCATACGCTGGCCAGCAATGCGCGCCGGCTGGTCATTGATATTGGCGGTGGCTCGACCGAGCTGATCATCGGTGAAAAATTCGAGCCACTGCTGATGGAGTCCACCTACATGGGCTGCGTCAGCTATGCCTCACGCTTTTTTGCCGACGGCGTCATCAGCCCGAAGGCCATGGATCGCGCCATTACCGCTGCACGTCATGAGCTGGCCCCGCTGGTGAGCACCTACCGTGAGCGGGGCTGGGACTCGGTGGTGGGCTCCTCCGGCACGTTCAAGGCAATGCGCCAGGTCACCATGGCACTGGGACTGGACAAGGGCAGCGGTCAGCTGACCGCCGATGCCGTACGCGAACTGCACCGCCTGGTACTCAGGTTCGGGCACGTCAACGACATCGTCCTGCCGGCCATCAAGGATGATCGCAAGAGCGTGCTGCCTGCCGGGCTGGCAATTGTGATCGCCCTGTTCGAGGAACTCGGGATCAAGGCAATGGACTACTCGGATGGCGCACTGCGCGAGGGTGTCCTGCACGACATGCTGGGCCGTTATGCCGATGAAGATATCCGCGACCGTACCGTGCAGGCCATGATGTCGCGCTACCACGTGGACATCGCACAGGCCGAGAGGGTGGCCACGACAGCTGCCCATCTGCTGGAGCAGGTCGCAGCGATCCTGGCATCTGACGAGACCGAAAACAGCAACCTGCTGCTGCGGGCGGCCCGCCTGCACGAGGTCGGCATGGCGGTCTCGCACACCGGGTTTCACAAGCATGGCGACTATCTGCTGCGCTATTCCGACATGGCGGGATTTTCACAGCCGGTACAGGAAAAGCTGGCATTGCTGGTGGGCAGCCACCGCCGCAAGATCAAGCCCGAACAATACACCTCGATCGTGGAAGCCGGCGGCCTGACGCTGCTGCGTCTGTGTCTGCTGCTGCGGCTGTCCGTGCTGCTGCATCACAGCCGTCGCCGCGAGCCGCTCCCCCCGATCCGCTTGCGCACCGACGGGCTGCGCTTCGTCCTGGGCTTTCCGGCCGGCTGGCTGAGCGCTTATCCGTTGCTGGAGCAGGACCTGCGCGAGGAAATCGAGGTCTTTGCCAGTGTTGGCACCGCGCTTGAGATTACCTGAACCCTCAAAACGCAGAGCCACCTGACACACATCTGGCGGCTCTGGTTCTGTTAATGCTTCCGGGCAGGATTAACCGGGTATCAGAACCCGATGGGCGTGCCCACCTGGACGCGCACCTTGAAGCCCTTGAATTCGGCCGGAATCTGTTTGGTGATGGCAGGGTCCATTTCTTCTACATAGATGTTCAGGCACGGCGTGCCATCACAATCGGCCGACCCCACGGAAATCACCCCCATGGTATTGGCCAGCTGATTGTCGAGTTCCATGCGTGCCTCATCCAGTGCATCCTGGTTTGCATGTACCGGTACCGCCAATGCCAGCAGCAAGCTGCCCACCACACCAAGCCTTTTCATCATGTCGCTTCACCACTGAACAGTTGATGCCCTGAATTAAACCGCAAACCGTCACTGCTCCCACCAGCATCACGACGACCTGTACGGTTACGACACCGGACCGGCAGGTCAACACCTGAAACCCGTGACTGCGGGTCCCAGGCGGACAGGTCATGGCTTCGGCGCCACCGGCTGATCGGCACGCTCCCACTTCTTCTCCTCGGGATCGTACTGGATGACCACCTCTTCCTGACCTTCCACATCGATCACCACACGCCGGTCCGGCTGCAGGCAATCAATCAGCCCCTTGGTGGGTGTATCTCCCGAACAGTTCGCGCCGGTCACCGGATCATCTTCGCCATGCCCCTCGGCCGTCACCTGATCAAACGGCAACCCCTTGCTGACCAGATGATCACGCACGGTCTGGGCGCGTCGCTCGGACAGTCTCTGGTTGTACGCATCGGCACCAAGACGGTCGGTATAGCCGTGCACATTGATCGTGCGATCCTTGTGCCTGGCATGTGCCATGAGCCCCTCTACCAGACCATTCAGAGACTGGCGGCCGGCAGCAGACAGCTCGGCCTTGTCAAAGGCAAACAGGGTGTCGGCTTTCAGGGTGAAGCTTTCCAGACGACGGCGCTTGGGCAGTGGCGTCACCGGACGGTCTGCCGGCTTGACCAGTTTCTGTGGCATGTCGAGTGCGCAATACACGCGATCCTTGTCATCCAGCAGGTCCTCGTCATCCCCGCCAAGACCTTCACTGCCGATCGACTTGAGCTGGAGGGTTTCAAGCAAATGGCCCGTTGGCGCCAGCACGCGCGCATGCGCCACTTCCAGATCTGCTTCGGAAATCAGGTACGTACGGCGCGCATCGTAAAGCTCGTTTTCACTGTCGAGCAGATCCAGCAAGCTGCGCTGTCCGATATCAAACTGCTTGCGGTAGGCATCACGTGCCTTGGTAGTGGCCAACTGATGCTGATCCTGCGACATCAACTGATCCTGCAGCTTGCTCGTATCATTCCAGGCAATGCGGGTGGTCTGGCGCAAGTCACGACAGACCTTGTCGCGCATGTCATACGACTCGTACAGCTTCTCGTTGTATTGCCGCACACGTGCACGATCCGATCCGCCATTGAACAGGTTGTAATTGAGCATCAGCTCCAGCCTGCCACGGGTTTCCCGGTCGACCAGATTATCGACATTGCGGTCATGCAGGACACTGGCCTGCAAGGCCAGGGTTGGCCAGTAGGTACCTTTTTTGGATTTAAGCTCGGCGCGTGCTGCACGAATGTTTTCAAGTGCGGCATTCATTTCTGGCGCCTGCCGGAATGCACCCTGCATCAGTTCGTCATTGGTCGGCAGCTTGCCGGCAAATGACGCCGGATCCTGCAGGGGTTCTGGCGGCTTCTGGCCGATAATGCGTTCGAACCGTGCGCTGACATCATGCAGGTTTGACGACTCGGTCAACAGATTGGACTCTGCCAGGGCCAGACGGCCGCCCGCCTGTTCAAGATCCACACCACGGCCAATCCCGGCTTCCACACGCTGGCGGACATGCTCGTAGACTTCCTTGTGGGCCGCATAATTGTCACTGGCCAGGCCTGTCAGCTTGCGGTACTTCACAACATCCAGATAGGCGCGCGTGGCTTCAAGTGCGGCATCTTCGGCCGTCGACAGCAACTCGTAATATCGCACACGCCTTGCATACTTCAGACGCCCGACTTCCCTGGTGGTGGCAAATCCGTCAAACAGCAACTGCCGCAACGTCAGTGCGCCACCATCAACATTGTAGGTGTCCAGCCGATCCGGCGGCGCGCCCGGACTGAGATCTCGTCGCTCCAGGGTTTCAGAGCCTATATAGCCACGCAAATCCAGGCGTGGGTACAGACCGCCACGCGCCACCTTCACTTCTTCGCTGGCAGCCGTCATGGCGTGATAACGGGCAACTACTTCCGGATTACGCATGACCGCTTCTTCAACGGCCCCGGACAAGGTTGAAACATCGGCAGCGAGTGCGTGACCGGCCACCTGGAAGGTGAAGACAATCGCCACCCATCGCAGCAATCTGTTCATGACGCTCTCCTTATAAACAACCGGGATAAACAGCCTCCGGCTTATCCCATCAAACAACCTCCCCCATGCAAAGATATCCGGCAACAAAAGTACTGATCTGCAGCAGAAGTAATAGACCAGCATGAAAATGCTGCAAGGTGACGCAGTCGACCTACACTGAAAAAAACGTAAAACACTGCCGTTTGACAAAATATCTGACAAACGGAAAGGCGGGGCTTCGCATGCAGCAGAAGCAGGTGATCAGTACGCATTCACGGCTGCTACCGCTGTCACTGCACATGCGGTGTCTGTGGTTAATGGCCGCTTCAGTTTTCCTCGCGCTGTTGTGGCTGCCGGGAAGTGCGATGGATCTCCTCCGTCTGCAACAGACCGTCCTGCAACGAAACGGGAGTGAAGGCGCAGAAAGGGTTCAGCAACTGCAGCGGCAGATTCCCCAGTGGCAGACATTGCCCGAAAAGGAAAAACTCATGCGCGTGAATGATTTTTTCAATCGCCTGCTGCAATTTGAAAGTGACGCCTCGCTGTGGAAGCAGCCCGACTTCTGGGCAACGCCGGGCGAAACCCTCGGCCTTGGCGCCGGTGACTGCGAAGACTTCACCATCATCAAGTACTTCACCCTGAAAATGTTGGGCATCCCGGTGCAACGCATGCGCCTGACTTACGTCCGCGCCCGTATCGGCGGCCCGCTGAGCAACATCACGCAGGCCCACATGGTACTGACCTATTACGCCACGCCGGATGCACAACCACTCGTGCTGGACAATCTTCTCAATGAAATTCGCCCGGCAACACGACGACCGGATCTGGAACCGGTCTTCAGCTTCAACAGCGATGGCGTATGGGCAGGCGGCGGCAGCACACCCGCCACGCCGGTGGAACGGCTATCACGCTGGACCGGATTGCTTGAGCGCATGCAACAGGAAGGCTCGTTATGAAACATGAAAATGGCATGTCACTTTTCAGGCGCTTGTGGCTGGTGGTACTGCTGACCACGGTATTCGCCTTTCTCGGCAGCTTTGTCGTCAGCATGCTGACGGCCCGTGACTATCTCGAGCAGCAGCTTTACACGCAGAGCATGGACAATGCGGCATCACTGGCGCTGTCCATGTCACAAAAAGGACAAGATCCTGCCATGCAGGAATTACTGGTCAGCGCACTCTTTGACAGTGGCCATTTCCGTCACATCACGTTCCGTGATGTCAACGGCCGTATCGCTGTAGAGCGTCACAACACGGCACGCAGTGATACCGTACCAGCCTGGTTCACCGGACTGTTTTCCATCCAGGCCCGCCCGGGCGAAGCGCTGGTGTCGGACGGCTGGCAGCAGGCAGGCAAGGTCACTCTGGTGGCAGATACCCGTTTTGCCTACGCCGCATTGTGGTCCGGCGCCCTGCACCTGCTGCTCTGGATTTCTGGTGCCGGCCTGATTACCGGCGCGCTGGGCAGCCTCATGCTGCGCAGCATTCGCCAGCCACTGGACCGTGTGGTGGAGCAGGCCGACGCCATCACCGAACGACGCTTCATTACGATTGATGTGCCCAGGATTCCCGAACTCACCGCCATGGTGAAAGCACTCAACTCCATGGTGGAGCGGCTGAAGGCCATGTTTGCCGAGGAAGCCGCCCGCATCCAGGCACTGCAACAACAGGCCAACGGCGATCCACTGACCGGGCTGGCCAACAGGCACTGGTTTGATTCGCGACTGGAAGCCGCACTGAACGAAGAGGATGCCACCGACCAGGGAGCGCTGTTGTGGCTTCACATCCATAGCCTGCAGGCACTGAATGACAAGTTGGGCCATGAGGGTTGTGACGTGTTGTTGCGCGACATTGCCGATGTGTGGCGCAACACCACCGCCAATCATCACGAGCGCGTTGCTGCGCGACAGGCAGGTGGAGAATTCATGCTGCTCGCGCCGGGACTGGAACAGGATGCAGCACAGCGTCTTGGTGCATATCTGGCGGCTCAGATCGCCAGCCTGATGGACAGTCAGTACCACCTTAACGGCAACCTGCTGCATGTCGGCATTGCCCTCTACCAGCACGGCCAGACACCGGCACAGGTGCGTGAGTCGGCGGAAAAGGCCCTGCTCGCGGCCATTGCCTCCGGCGACAATGCGGTTGCCTTGCACGCTGTAGCAGCGCGTGACACTGACGACATGCCCTGGCAGGCCCTGCTGAACCAGGGCATTCGTGAGCACACCTTCTTCCTGCAGGCGTTCCCGGTGATCCACCAGGATGGTCGCCGCCTGCACGACGAGATGGCGCTGCGCCTGCGCCATCCGGACACCGGTGCCGAGCTGGCCGCAGGGAGCTTCATGCCCTTTGCCACGCGCATGGGCATGACACCGGCACTGGACATGGAGGCCTGCCGGCAGGCGATGATGATGCAGGGGTCGTCACCGCACCCGATCGCCCTCAACCTGTCAATTGAATCCGCGCAATCCGCCGACTTTCTGGATGCACTGGTCGCGCTGCTGAGCGCCGACCCGGACGCGGCACGCCAGTTGTGGTTCGAGGTGAGCGAGCATGGCCTGAGTGGCGAGCTGTCCACCCTGCGTCAACTGACAGACCGCCTGCGGCCGCTGGACTGTCATGTCGGCATTGACCATTTTGGCCGCCACTTCAGCAGCCTGCCACACCTGCATGACCTCGGGCTGGATTATCTCAAGATAGACAGCAGCCTGATCACCGGGATTGATGCGAGCCCCGGCAACCAGGCCGTCGTGAAAGCCATCGCCAGCATTGCCAGCGGCCTGGGCTTGCTCACCATTGCCGAACGCGTGCAGACAACAGCCGAACGGCAGGTGCTTGCCGAGCTGGGCGTCTCCGGGCTGACCGGCCCGGTCGTGACAGCACCGGGCTGGCGCTAGCGCAGGGACATTACCGGCCAGCTGTTGGCTGCCGCGTGGGCACGCAATGCCTCGTCCGGATCAACCGCCACCGGGTGCGTGGCAAACTCCAGCAGGGGAATGTCGTTGCGCGAATCGGAATAGAACCAGCAGCCCTCGGCCGATTCATTATTCAGGCTCAGCCACTCCTGCAGACGGTCGATCTTGCCATGCTGGTAGCAGGGAATGCCGGCCACCTTGCCGGTGTGGCGGCCATTCTTCATTTCCGGTTCGGTGGCAATCAGTTCGTCCACGCCCAGCTCACGGGCAATCGGGCCGGTGATGAAGCGGTTGGTGGCGGTAATGATGAGCAGGCGATGCCCGGCCTCGCGGTGCCTTGCCAGTAGCTCGCGCCCCTTGGGCAGGATCATCTGCGCGACCTTCTGTGCCATGAATCCGGCATGCCAGGCTGCCAGCGTGTCCGCATCCTCGCGTGCCAGCACCGAGAAGACGAACTCGCTGTAGGCAATCACGTCCAGCTCACCACGGCAGTAATCACTGTAGAAACGGTCGTTCTCGGCCTTGTACCAGACGCCATCGACATGACCCTGCTCGACCAGATACTCCCCCCAGGCGTGATCGGAGTCGCCGGCCAGCAAGGTGTTGTCGAGATCAAAGATGGCAAGTGTCATGGCAGTCTCCGTAAACAGGGTCGGCATGATAACGCACCCCGCTGCCGCCCCCCACCCCGACACCCCACCCGGGCCGGATCGACAAAAATAAACGCTCCTGCGCTTGCTCCTGCCGCCATGCCTAGAGTATTTATAAAACAAGAACTTGAACGCTTTTCTTGAGACCAAGCCATGATCGACGCCGATGGCTTCCGCCCCAATGTGGGCATCATTCTCGCCAACCCTCAGGGCCAGGTGCTGTGGGCACGGCGAACAGGCCATGACGCCTGGCAATTCCCCCAGGGCGGCATCATCGAAAACGAGTCGCCTGAAGAGGCCATGTTTCGTGAGCTGTGGGAGGAAGTCGGGCTGGAAGTGCCCGATGTACGCATCATTTCCAGTACCCGCGGGTGGCTGCGCTACCGGCTGCCGCGCCGCTTTGTACGCAATGACGGACAAGTGCCGGTATGCATCGGCCAGAAACAGAAATGGTTTCTGCTGCAACTGGAAAGCGACGACAACCGGGTCGATCTCACCCGCTCGCACCCGGCCGAGTTTGATGGCTGGCGCTGGGTGAGCTACTGGTATCCGCTGAATCAGGTGGTGTCCTTCAAGCGGGAAGTGTATCGCCGCGCACTGATGGAGCTGGCGCCGCGCCTGCCGCTGCGCTAAGGCTGTTATTTATCGAGCAGGCGGTTAGCCGCCCCGGAACAAGCGATGCTGCTGGACAGGTTGCGCAAGATTGTACAGGACGTGGATTCCGCGCCGAACTTCACGGCAGCGCTGGATACCATGGTCACCAGTGTGCGCGAAACCATGGGTACCGAAGTCTGCTCCGTCTACCTGCTCGACGACAAAACCAACCGCTACCTGCTGATGTCGACCGAAGGCCTCAACCCCGAGTCGGTCGGCACCGTGTCGCTGGCATGGAACGAAGGTCTCGTCGGCCTGTGTGGGGCACGCGAGGAACCGATCAACCTCGACAATGCCTCGGCCCACCCGAAATACCATTACCTGCCCGAAACCGGCGAAGAAAAATACAACTCCTTTCTCGGCGCACCGATCATGCACCGGCGCAAGGTGCTGGGTGTGCTGGTGGTGCAGCAGCGCGACAACCGCAAGTTTGACGAAGCCGAAGAAGCGTTTCTGGTCACACTGTCAGCGCAGTTGTCCGGCGTAGTGGCCCATGCAAAAGCCATCGGCACGCTGGAAGTGTCACGCACGGCACCACGCAGCAATGTGACCCGCATTTTCACCGGCATTGCCGGCTCCAGCGGTATCGTGATCGGCCGCGCCGTGGTCATGTACCCGCCCGCCGATATTGATTCGGTACCGGATCGCATTGCCGAAGATGTCGACGCCGAAATCGGCCTGCTGGAACAGGCAGTTGCCGCCGTGCGTCAGGAAATCAGCGACCTCAATGAAAAGATGGTCAACACGCTGATGCCCGAGGAGCGTGCGCTGTTCGATGTCTACCTGCGCATGCTGGATGACAACGCACTGCCCAGCGAAATCATTGAACACATTAACGCCGGCAACTGGGCACAGGGCGCGCTGCGTGAAGTGATCGAGGCGCACATGCAGACCTTCGCGATCATGGATGATCCTTATCTGCGCGAACGCATGGCCGACGTGCGTGACCTTGGCCTGCGCATTCTGGCCCATCTGCAAAAACAGGAAGGCTCCGGCCTGCGTGATTTTCCGGACAAGTCCATTCTGGTCGGCGAAGACATCACCACGGCGATGCTGGTGGAAACACCGCTCGACAAGATTGCCGGGATTGTCACCGTGGCCGGTGCCGCCAATTCACACATGGCGATTGTGGCGCGCGCCCTCGGCCTGCCCACCGTGGTCGGCGTTGGCGATCTGCCGGTAACGCAGCTCGACGACACCGAAATGATTGTGGATGCCTATCAGGGCCGCGTGTATGTGCAGCCCTCGCGCCTGCTGCGTACGCGCTACAAGGAAATCATCAAGGAAGAGCGCCAGCTGATCGCCGGACTGGACGCCTACAAGGACCTGCCTGCCGAAACACC
>JBASJP010000225.1:0-1522 GCA_049655345.1 Moraxellaceae bacterium | reverse complement strand
TTGAAGTGGATCCGGTGCTGCTGGAGATATTCACCAGTGAGGCCGACACCCATCTGGCCGAACTGCTGGCCTATCTGGATGGCGTGGAACCAGAGCGGCAGTCGGCGGCAATTACCGATGAAGTGATCCGTTCCCTGCACACCCTGAAAGGGTCGGCAGGGATGGCAGGCATCAATCCGGTGGCAGAGCTGGCCGCGCCACTGGAGCACCTGTTCAAGGATTTGCGTAACCAGGGGATCAATGCCCGGCAGCCGCATCTGCAGGCACTGCGCGAGGGCCATCGCCTGATCAATGCGAGTATCCGCAATCTGGGTACCGGTGGTGGGGGTGTGGTTGCTGGTGCCGATGAGCTGATTGCCCATATCAGGCAACTGGATCATGACCGTCTGGTGGAACTGGAGCGGGAACAGGCGGAGCAACTGGATGACGGGCACACGGGCTCTGTCACCGCAGCAAAGGCCGGCCTTGTGGCCGGTTTCATGGAGCTGGGTCTGGACCATGTGCTGGATGCCCCCTGGGAGCTGGACGGCTGGCTGCGTGGTGATACTGCAGCCGAGGTGCAGAAGACCCTGCAGGATGAGCTTCTGCGCCTGGCCCCGGTTGCGGCCTCTGCTGGTGTAGGGCCATTGGCACTGGTGTGTGAGCGTCTTGCCGGGGTGTATGCCTCGTTGTCGCGCGGACAGCTGTCTCTCGACAATGAGCTGATGAATGATCTTGCGGCCGCACATGACGAGATCATCAATGTTTTCGATACGCTGGCTGCCAGCCAGACGGTGTATGCCAACGAAGCGGTGCTGACGCGCCTGCTGGATCTGCTGGAAACGCCTGCCACTGCGCGGGACGAGATCAGCGACGAGCCGGTAACGGCCGCATTTGAAAGCGAGGATCGCTCCAGCCTGGCAGAGCGCATGACCGATGCGGAAGCGGCTGACTGGGAGGCACCGGCAGACATTGCGCCGCTGGAGTCCGTGGATCCCGAGCTGCTCGAGATTTTCCTGGAAGAGGCTGACGAGGTACTGGAGGCGGCAGAAATCGAGCTCGACAACTGGCGCCGTGATCCGGCCAGCCTGTCGCCACTGGGTGTCCTGCAGCGCCATTTGCACACACTGAAGGGTGGTGCCCGCCTGGCCGAAATCCGCCCATTGGGCGATCTGGCCCATGAGCTGGAGTTTCTTTACGAAGGTCTGGTGGATGGACGTTACCAGGCCGTGCCCGAGCTGACCGGTTTGTTGCAGCGTTGCCATGATCGCCTGGCCGACATGGTGAGCGATCTGCGCAGTACGGGGCGTTGCCCCTCCGGCATGGATCTGGTGAATGCCATCAATGCGTTCCGGCGTGATCCGTCGGGTGCCTTGCTGGATGTTGCGCCGGTGGCCGAGCCTGTGCCGGAGGTGGCTGCTCCGGTCGTCACGCCGGTTGCAGAAGATGCCGATGCGGTGTTTGCCGAGTTTTTCCCGGAGTCAGCCGAGTCTGCTGCGGACGGGGCCGAGCTGCCTGTCGACGAAATGATGGCTGAGCTGAA
>JBASJP010000224.1:0-1619 GCA_049655345.1 Moraxellaceae bacterium | reverse complement strand
ACACTATGCAAAGGCACTGCAGCAACAAGGGTAATGTCATCATTATTGCTGAAGGCTTGGCTGCACATGGCTACATGCCGGTGAAAGCCAGCGACAGCCATGCACCCACCATCACGCTGGATATCAAGGAGCTGAATGGCTTTCTGGAAGGCACGACTGGTTTTTTCAACGTCATCACCTTTGGCATCCTGCCCCTGTATCACCACGAATATTACACGGCAACCTATAAGTCTCCGACCGACAATGTCGAGGTTTCGAAAACCGTGAAAATCTGGTCAACCAGTTCCTGGATATCTCTTTTTCTACCTAACTCAGGTGGCCTCAAGGATACAGAAATCGAACGCAGGGCCAAACAAAACCTGATACGTGAAGTACTCAGTGAGGCCAGGCTCTAGCGCGGCTGCGTAGCCAGCGCGCCAGGAAATCTGGCGCTATGCCCTGCGTGATGGCAATGACGAAGGCGCGATACCGCGCCCGTCATGATGAGCGACAGCAGTGCGGCGAAAACGAGCCTTGGATTTTTTTTCGGATGGCTCGGCAGCGTAGGTGCTGCCATTATCCATTCGGGCAAACGACACAGGACTGGAGTACACATCAGCCATGACCACCCCACAAATCCGCTTCGACGACGGCGCCGCCTATGAACGCTTCATGGGCATCTGGAGTCAGACTGTCGGGACCGCCTTCCTCGACTGGCTGGCGCCACCTGCCGGTGGTCAGTGGCTGGATGTTGGCTGCGGCAACGGTGCCTTTACCGAAATGCTTGTCGCCCAGTGTGCGCCCGACGCGATAGACGGGCTGGACCCGTCCGAGGGTCAGCTGGCGTACGCGCGCACGCGTCCCGCGCTGGGCAATGCCCGCTTTCATCTGGGCGATGCCATGGCGCTGCCCTTCCCTGACAAGAGTTTTGATGCGGCCGTCATGCCGCTGGTGATTTTCTTCGTGCCCGATCCGGCCAAGGGTGTGGCGGAGATGGCGCGCGTGGTGCGTCTGGGAGGCACCATCTCGGCCTATGCCTGGGACATGGAGGGTGGTGGCTTTCCGTATTTTCCGTTGCAGCAGCTCATGCGCGAGCTGGGCCATGTTGTACCGATGCCGCCCAGCCCGGAGGCCTCACGTCTGGAGGTGATGCTGGAGCTGTGGAACGGCGCAGGCCTGGTTGATGTGGAAACCTGTGAGATCACGGTACAGCGCACCTACGCGGATTTTGACGATTACTGGACCACGGTGCGGGGCGGGCCGAGTGTCGGCGCCACCTTGTCCACGATGACGCCGGAGCAGGTTGTGGCGCTGCAGGACAGCTTGCGTGCGCGCCTGCCGGTGGCGGCCGATGGCTCCATCACCTGCAGCGCCCGCGCCAATGCGGTGACAGGGCGTGTCGCGGGCTGACAGCAGACACCGGATGAAGCGGATGAGCAGCATGAATTATCGCGAACAGGTCATCGCGTTTGTTGATGCCTTCAATGTCGACGACCTCGATCAGGTCATGTCATTTTTTGCCGACGATGCGGAATACATTACGTATGATGGCCAGCACTGCCGTGGCAAGGCGGAAATCCGTGCGGCCTTTGCGGCGCAGTTTGCCGGCCGCTTCGGTCAGCTGCGGTTTATCCGTGACA
>JBASJP010000223.1:0-3493 GCA_049655345.1 Moraxellaceae bacterium | reverse complement strand
TTATTGGCAGCACCAAGGCTTTGATCAGACAGAGTCCTTGATGGTCTCGGTGGGGCCATTGGTTTTTACCGAGGCAATCCCGTTGTCACGGCCCTTTTCATCCGGGTACATCTGGCTGTTGCCGATGATCTGGTGATTGCCCGCCTTGAGCACAAAGTAGAACTTGCCGTTGGTCGCTGTCTTGCATTCATAGCGCTCGGCCACGGGACTGTTTTTTTGCACAGAGGCAATCCCGTTTTTGGCAGATGCCAGAGTGTCGTACATTTCGCTGGTGAGAATGATTTCACTGTTCCCGGCTTTAAGGGAAAAATGAAACTGGCCGTTTTTTGCCTTGCTGAGTTCAAACCATCCTGCGGGCATGACTGTCTCCTTGCGGGCTTTTGTTATGGGTGGCGCATGCAATACACCTAGAACAATAGCAAGAAAGGCAGAAAATGGTAGGTATGAAGTGGTTTTATGCCCGAAGGGGCTAGCCTGCCTTGCGAAAGGTCAGGTTGATGCGTTGTGCCCCCAGCAACGGATGCTGCCCGGCCTTGAGTGGCAACACGCCATGAAAGCGCAGGCGCGACGGACCACCCCAAACCACGATATCGCCATGACCAAGCAGGACACGCACAGTTGCATCGCTGCGCTGCATGCCGCCGAACTGGAAAACTGCCGGCAGTCCGAGCGAGACGGACACAATCGGTTGGGAAAAATCGCGCTCGTTCTTGTCCTGATGCAGTGACATGCGCGCACCAGGTTCGTAACGGTTGATCAGACAGGCATCCGGCACAAAATCATTAAACCCGGCAGCGAGCGCAGCATCGTGTGCCAGCCGTAAAAAACCTGCCGGCATGGCAGGCCAGGGCTGATTGTTTTCGGGATTGATGCGCGTGTAACGGTAGCCGTGCTGATCTGTCACCCAGCCCAGTGTGCCGCAACTGCTCATGGCCACCGACATGCGAAAGCCACCGGGGGTATGCATGTGGCGCAGTGGTGCACTGGCAAGAATGCTGTGCAGCGCCTGCAGGATGTCCGCTTCATCAGGCAAAGCAAAGCGACGCAACAGGACGGCACCGGGGCAGATGACCTCGTGTGCCGGCAGCACACCCTCGTCTGCAGAGAACATATCCAGCGTCATGACGGTTCGCCGCTATCAGTCATTGTCGGCTTCGCGCGCGAGCAGTGTGCGCTTGCGCTCCACTCCCCAGCGATAACCGGAAAGACCACCGTCATTGCGCACCACGCGATGACAGGGAATGGCGACGGCAATGGCATTGGCGGCACAGGCACCGGCGACGGCGCGAACAGCGGTTGGCGAACCGATGCGATTGGCAATGTCGGTATAGCTGGCGGTTTTGCCGGCAGGAATTTCCTGCAGGGCCTGCCACACGCGCTGC
The DNA here is from genome assembly GCA_049655345.1 of Moraxellaceae bacterium. Lineage (GTDB taxonomy): Bacteria > Pseudomonadota > Gammaproteobacteria > Pseudomonadales > Moraxellaceae > UBA2031. Next base: position 2,111 of record JBASJP010000223.1, on the reverse strand, counting down.
TGGAATGCCGTGCCCCGAATATCGAGAGGCAACGCCAGGCCGAGTGCCGGGGCTTCGACAAACCCCACGACCTGCGCCACGAGTTTTTCAAAACCCGCATCACCGCCAATGAGGTTGGCATTGGGAAAACGATCCTGCAGATCGTGTGCCAGGGCATCGGGATCATCACCCAGCAGGATGGCACAAATGCCACGCTCGCTTTGCGCCACCAGAATGGCACCGAGAGAACACTGGCCGATTGCAAAACGGATGGTGGCGCTGGCACCGCCCTGACGGAATTTTTGTGGCGTCATGCCCAGCACCTCGTTGGACGTTTCATAGAAGCGGCTGCTGGAATTGAAGCCGGCCTCGATGATGGCCGTGGTGACGCTTGCCTGACGACCCAGTTCGTTACGAACGCGACGGGCACGATGGGCAACGGCATAGGCACGTGGTGTAAGGCCGGTGAGCTGTTTGAAGATGCGGTGAAAATGTGAGGCACTGATCCCGACCGCCACAGCGAGGGAATCCAGAGTAGGCAAGGTGTCTGCTGCCTCGATGAGGCGACAGGCCTCCGCCACTTTGATGGCGTATTGCTCGGCCAGTGGTGGCTGATCCGGCTTGCAGCGTTTGCAGGGACGAAAGCCGGCAGCCTCGGCCTCTTCGCGTGTTGCATGAAAGCGGACGTTTTGCGGTCGCGGATGACGTGCACCGCAGGACGGGCGGCAATACACCCCGGTGCTGGCCACGGAATAAAAGAAGTGACCGTCTGCGCGGGCATCCCGCGCCATGACCTGCGCCCAGCGGGGATCGCTTTCTGTTGTGCTGACGAGGCAGGTCTGGTGGCTGGCAGTGGCCATTACGGTCTGATTCCGGGCGTGAACGGAGAGTGTGATGGTAGCCATGGCCGTTGGCGAGAGCACTCCGTAACTTGCTTTTGAACTGGGGATAGCTGGCCTGCCAGGGAGCCTGTCAGAAAGCGATGACACTCCTCCGGCCAAGAGACGACGAGGTATCGGTACGGCGCATCTGCCGCTGGCGAGGCGTGAGGCGCGCCTGCTCCTGCGGCGGGTACAACGACAGGGCCTTGTTAAGCAGGGCCTCCAGCTCGTTCAGGAAAGGATAGCGGGGATCGAGACTGTAGACCCGGGTGCGCCCTTGTGGCTGGCACGTGATCACCCCCGCCTCTTCCAGTGCAGTCAGCTGCTTTTGGATGGGGGTGACGGCGGACTGGAAATACGCCGCAATCTCACGCGCATACCCTGAGCCCTGCGTGTGCAGGTACATCAGGACGCGTTCGCGATTGGTACTGCCGAGGATGGCTTCTAGCATGGTGGTGGTCTGTATAAACCCTTATGGGGTGTTTATAGACTATAAATGAGTCTATATAAACTCTTTTTGGGGCTATGGCAGGCAAGGAGGGGTTACGGCTGCTGGCGGCGGGCTAGCCGGGCCAGCGTATCTGCAAGGTTGGCGACGGTTTGCGGGGTGCTTGGGATGTCGTTAGTGGCGGTGATGACCTCCAGCTCATGAAGATCAAAGTCATCGGACCCTTCAGGGTCATGATTAGGAAAGAACAGGTCGTCCCATTCTAGAAGTGCAGGCTTGAAATGGATGACATCGGGATGCAATTGGAGGGCCCGAAATGCAATCCGAAAGCTGGCATAAATTTCATCGGGTATTGCATGAGATGGGTTGGCTAAAACCACCGTAGCGAACTGCTTGTAATTAGAGGCATCTCGATAGAGATAGCTAATCTTGATGTTGGCCAGCATGGCCCTCTCCTAATAGGTAAGGAGAAGCATCCTGGCATAGTTTTGGGGGCCTGCCAGGCCCCCTAATCCTGTGAACTATCCTCTAAGGATTGAGAGATTTTGGAATAGCTCAATTGTCATAGGCTGCTCTAGCTTCCAAAGAATACTCATCGGCTGACTACCAGATATGCTCTCTTGGCAAACCTGGCCAAGAGCAAAGTAAGGATCATCGGGCCCCGAGCGGACAAATAGGAAGTGGTGCCATCCATTTTCCGGGCTATTTAAGTATTGCTGGCCAATAGCGGAGTCTGGGCGTGTTGAGTTTTGGGTTTCCCAGTGGAAATGAGTGGGACTTACTGCATAGTCACGGTATGAAAT
>JBASJP010000222.1:0-7573 GCA_049655345.1 Moraxellaceae bacterium | reverse complement strand
CCCCCATCCTGCGATTGATTCGGAGAACCCCGGGCCGGCCGGATTCACTGGCAGCCTGATCATTGCGGAATTCGAGAGCCTGGTCGCAGCAGAGAGCTGGGCAAAGGCAGATCCTTACCTTGACGCTGGTGTGTATGCCCGTGTCGTGGTCAAGCCCTTTAAAAAAGTACTGCCCTGAGGACCTGGGGAAATGAACAAGACATCACTCTACTTGACGGGACTGCTGCTGGCGTCATCACTGGTAATGGCTGAAACGGTTAGTGCACCTGTCACTACGGCGCCAGCCTCGCCTGTTGCTCCTGCAGCACCTGCACAGGAACCTGCTGCCAAAAAGGTAGTGCGTCCTGTTGCAGCCCCGGCAAAGCCGGTCGCTCCTGTGGCTCCCGCAGCAGCCCCCACGCCAGCGGCGTCAGTCACACCGACCAAGGCTCCCGTCACTCCCGTTGCGGCTGCGGCCGTAACGCCACAGGTCACGGATGCAGCGCCGGTCGCCCCTCCCGTCATTACAATCGAACAGCGCCGTCAGCGGGAAATGCTGGTCAATGCCGAACGGGTAGACAAGGCCAATCGCGAGCTGCTTGCGCGCAATCAGGAGCTGCAGTTACAGCTTGAAAACCTGGCAATCCAGAATAATGTCCTGAAGCATGACCGCAGCAATGAAGGCATCTGGAAAGGTGCAGGTGCAGTGATAGCCGGCTTCCTCATGGGATGGTTCTTTTCTGGCGCCGGCCGGCGCAAGAGCAGCTGGTAACCACGGCCTGTCTTAATGACATCCACTTTGCGACCAGCGCGGCTGGACTGGTCCAGAGGGGTGCCGTTTTCCATGGACTTTGGCGACGTCTATTTCTCGGAAGCCGGGGGAATGGACGAGACCACACATGTTTATCTTGAGCAGAACCAGCTTGCTTCACGCTTCCGCAGTTGTACAGGCAACAGCAGTTTCACGATTGCAGAGACCGGTTTTGGCACGGGCCTGAACTGGCTGGCCACCATGTCCCTGTGGCAAAGAGAGTCTTCTGCCGGCTGGCTACATTATGTAAGCGTCGAGAAACATCCGCTGGCATTGCCTGACCTCGAAAAGGCACAAGGACTTTGGCCTGCCTTTCACGAGTTTGCCGCCGCACTGCAAAAGCACTACCCAAGACTCCTCCCCGGCTTTCATCGAATTGTTTTCCCCCAATGGCGCAGCACACTGACCCTGTACTTCGGGGATGTTGCCGACATGCTTCCCGGGCTGGTGGCCAGGGTTGATGCCTGGTTTCTTGATGGCTTTGCGCCAGCCAGAAACCCGGAAATGTGGACATCAGGATTATATGAGGCCATGGCTCGTCTGAGTCAGCCATCAGCAACCCTTGCAACATTCACCGCTGCTGGGCACGTTCGGCGAGGATTGCAGGCTGCTGGTTTTCATGTCGAAAAAGTTGCCGGTTTCGGACTCAAACGGGAAATGTTGCGTGGCCAGTTCCATCATCAAGACCACAAAACAGAAACCCCCTGGCTTGCCCGGCCGGCATCTGTAATCCACCAGAAAAAAGCCATCGTAATCGGGGCCGGCATTGCAGGTTGTAGCACTGCGGCCAGACTGGCCATGCGCGGCTGGTCAATAACCGTAATCGAAGCCAATGCTGCACCTGCCATGGGTGCATCCGGCAATCCCGCAGCAATCCTCTATCCGAAACTTGGTACCAGCCAGCAAGCTTCAAATCATTTCCCGCAACAAGCATGGCTTTTCACGCTGGCACAGATGGAGCAGTTGCCTGTCGACATGGGGCTATGGCATCCGTGCGGGGTTATCCAGTTGCTTTCAGGTAATCAGCGTTATCGCCGGGATGATGACGACCATCATCCATGGTTCCCGTCACTCGTCATGCGTTGTGATGCAGAAGAAGCCAGCAGGTACGCAGGCATATCGCTCTCGCACGAGGCACTCTGGTTTCCTGATGGCGGCTGGCTGGATGCAACCGGTTACTGCAAGGCACTGTTGCAGCACCCCAATATCCAGTTGAAAGAAAATACGCAGGTGGAGGAAATACGGCAAACAGCGACCGGATGGCAGATCATGGATGCTACTGGATCGGTCATTGATGAAAGCCCGGTAGTCGTTCTTGCGAATGCCCTGAGTGCGCGGGAATTGGATGTAAGTTCCTTCTTGCCGCTACAAGCTGTTCGTGGACAGGTTTCCATGGCGCCAGCATCGTCGTTATCAGCTGCGCTGAATACCGTGGTTTGTCATGATGGCTACATCAGCCCTTCACTCGACAATGGACACCATTGCATCGGGGCAACGTTTCAGCCTGACAATGAATCACTGATTGAAGAAACAGGAGATCACGTCAGCAATCAGCACACCCTCGGGCAGCACATGCCAGAGCTGGCAGAAAGCCTGGAGCCCGTATCAGCATGGTCCGGCCGTGCATCAATTCGCTGTCAAAGCCCTGACTATCTGCCACTGGTAGGGCCATTGGCGAATATCTCAGGGTTCAGGACGGATTATGCGGGTCTCATGCATGGCCGGGTACAAGACTATCCACAACTGAAAGCGCTTGATGGCCTGTATGTAAATCTGGCACATGGCTCAAAAGGCTTCAGTCAGGGCTTGCTGTGTGCAGAAATTCTGGCCGCTGAAATATGTAACGAGCCAGCGCCGGTTTCACGAGAGATATTGAAGTCCCTGCATCCGATGCGTTTTGCGGCTCGCGACATCAAACGGGGAAAGTAAGCGTGACAAATCAGGTGCGATGCTGCGTGACATTTTCATGCATCAACGTGGTCGCGCGACGATTCCTCCTTCTCGCTCCCATTCACAGCGTACCTGTAATGTACCGCCCGGTTCGTGGCATTCACCAGCGGCATCCCAGATGAAGGTGTGCATTCCGGAAAGCTCTGTTTCCAGATGAACCTTGGCGCTCACCCAGTACATTTGCACAAGCAGAGACTCGAATTTTTTCATCCAGAGTTCCCACTCATACTCGATGGCCCGGTAGCTTGCGCCAAAGTGAATGACCTGGGTCTGATAGGTGCCACCCATTTCATCAAAACCGGAAATACCGAACATTTCACGGCAAATGAACGGCCAGCCATCTGCGTCAGGTAGCGACTCGATAATCTGGCGGTTATGGGCACGGCGTACCCGACGCTCCATCTGCGTGCCAAATGCAATATCACGTACGACGCCGTAAACAATCGATTCCTGATCCATGCGCCCTACCCCTGAACCTGATACGCAACTTTCATGACTGAAGTCCATGGCTGGCCAGCAAGGCTAGCAAGGCGTCTTCATTCAATACGGGAATGCCCAGTTTTTCTGCCTCTGCCAGCTTGGAGCCGGCTGCCTCGCCGGCAACGACACAGCTGGTTTTCTTTGAAACACTGCCTGCCACCTTTGCCCCCAGCAGCATCAGTTTCTCTTTGGCCTGCTCCCGGCCAAGCGTGGCCAGTGAGCCTGTCAGTACCCAGGTTTGTCCCGCCAGCGGTTGTTCGCGTTCAGCGTCGGCCTCAATATCCGGCCAGACCACGCCGACTTCACGCAGGCGTTGAATGATCTCGATGTTATGCGGCTGGCGAAAGAATGTGGCAACAGATTCAGCCACAACAGGCCCGATATCCGGTACACGCATCAAGGCTTCTTCGTCAGCTGCCAGCAGTGGCTCAAGCCGCCCGAAATGCCTGGCCAGGGCAAGGGCGGTGGCCTCGCCCACCCCGCGAATGCCAAGGGCAAACAGAAAGCGGGGGAACTTTGTCGACTTGCTGTGGCTAATAGCCGCCAGCAGATTTTCGGCCGACTTGTCGCCCATGCGATCAAGAGGAAGCAAATCGCCCTTGCCAAGAACGAACAGATCGGCACTTGAGCGAATCAATCCCTGATCCACCAGCTGCTCAATCCATTTATCGCCCAGACCTTCAATGTCCATTGCCCGACGGGATACAAAATGCTTGAGAGCTTCCTTTTGCTGGGCAGGACAAAAGAGGCCGCCAGAACAACGTGCTATCGCTTCATCCTCAGGGCGTTCGACATCAGATCCGCAGACCGGGCAGCATGTTGGCAGATCAACAGGATGAGAGTTGGCTGGTCGTCGATCAACAAGTACACGGACAACCTTGGGGATTACATCACCAGCACGGTAGACAATGACGCTGTCGCCAACGCGCACATCCATCCGTTCAACTTCGTCAAAGTTATGCAGGGTGGCATTACTGACTGTTACGCCCCCCACAAAAACAGGGGCTAATCGTGCAACCGGCGTAAGTGCTCCGGTTCTGCCCACCTGGAACTCAATAGCCTCGATAGTGGTGATGGCTTCCTGTGCGGGAAACTTGAACGCAGTCGCCCAGCGTGGTGCCCGGGACACAAAACCAAGCTCCTGCTGCCAGCGAACGTTATCCACCTTGATGACAACCCCGTCAATTTCATACGGAAGACTGTCCCTGCGGGACTGCACGTCGGCATAAAAATCCTGAACAAATCCTGCACCATGCCCGCGTTTGACTTCCTGGCTGATACGAAAGCCAAGTGTTACCAGTTGCTGCAGGGTTTCAAACTGTGACGGCGGAAAATCAATGCCAAGTGCCTGCACCGCGCCATAGGCATAAAACTCCAGTGGGCGTTTTGCTGCAATACGAGGATCAAGTTGCCGAAGGCTTCCTGCCGCCGCATTGCGCGGATTGGCAAACTGCTTCTCACCCTGCACTGCCGCCCGCTCATTCAGCTTGAGAAACCCGGCCTTTGGCATGACCACTTCACCACGCACCTCCAGTCTTGCCGGTACGGTGCTGCCAAGCAATCGCAGTGGTACCGAGGGGATTGTGCGGACATTATGGGTGATGTCTTCACCGGTGGCGCCGTCACCACGTGTGGCTGCCCGTACAAGCAGGCCATCTTCATAGAGAAGGGATATTGCCAGTCCGTCCAGCTTGGGCTCGGCACAATACGGAATCTCAGGCTCGGCAAAGAGGTCACCGCCCGACTTGATCAGGCCACCCAGGCGCTCACGTGCCTTGCGATCGAAATCCAGAAACTCCCCGATACTGAAAACATTATCAAGGGAAAGCATGGGGACTTCATGAGTGACCGTTTGAAAGCCGGATAATGGCTCGCCCCCGACACGCTGCGTCGGAGAATCTGGCGTAACCAGATCAGGGAAAACGGACTCCAGATCGCGCAAGGATACGAAGAGTTGATCGTAGTCACTGTCCGGAATTTCCGGATCGTCCAGAACATAGTACCGATGATTGTGATGGCGAATTTGCGCCCTCAGGCGCTCGATCTCACGTACAGCATCCTGTCGTTGCACGTGTTTTCCTCAACGACCGTCAGGCCGGGTCATCAGGCGACGACGTTCAAACTCCTGAACGCGCTCACGGTAATGCTCAACGAGTTGTCTGGTGAGCGGTTGCTGATGTTCATCCAGTACATCCCCCTGCAACTCGGTTGCCAGCCGGCGTGCCGTGTCCACCATGATGTCATATGCCGTAATGCTGTTTACGCCAGGCAGCCCCATGAAAAAACTGACCCCGGGTACTTCCTCGCCGGTCATGGTTTCAAGATCAAAGGTGCCAGGTTCGACGGCCTTGGCCATGCTGAACAACACCCGGCCCTGCCCTGATGGCTGCTCATGTCGATGGAAAATTGCCATGTCGCCATAACGCAAGCCATAACTCAGCACACTGCGAAGCAAATCTTCCCCATTGAAGGAGTGCGCTCGTGAAACCACATGCAGCGCAATCACCTGTTCTATGTCGATTTGTTTTTTTTCTGCGGGCGCAGCCATGACGGGCTGTACTGGCTCGACCCTGGTGGAGCCATACAATGCCTGAGCCCTGCTTGCGGTACTGCGTCGTTGGGGCGGCGGCGCAATGGGCTCGTCAGCAAACAGGTCTTGTTGCTCTGCAGCTTCTGCCAGTGTTGCAACACTGGACGGCGTAAGAAGCAGCGGCTCATCGCCAGCATCGCCTTGCGTTGTTTCAGGAATTAGAGGAGTGGCGCTACTGACATCCTCATGATCATCCGGGGATGCCCTCTCTTGCAGTGCCACAACAGGCTCGGGGGCTTGCGTAACCGTTACTCGCGGCGCTGCAGTCTGTTCCCGCATGGAGGGTATTTCAGCCAGTACCGGCTCGCTACGCGGACGCACGCGCACTTTGCCAAGCTCCGGATTTGGCGTAATTTCAATCTCAGGGCCTGGCGGCACGGGTTCTATCTTCAGCCTCAAGCGTGAGCGCCACTCCATGAAAAGTGTTACGCCACGCCAGACCAGAATCAGGCAGATCGCCCCCAGGAGTACATACAGCAGTTCCATGTGAATATCCTCACACGGCGGCCATTGCCGCAGCCTCTTCGACGTTGACGGTCACCAGACGCGAACAGCCTGGCTCATGCATGGTGACACCCATGAGCTGATGCGCCATTTCCATGGCGATCTTGTTATGCGTGATATAGATGAACTGCACTTTTTCCGACATTTCCTCAACCAGTCGCGCGTAACGGCCAACGTTGGCGTCATCGAGTGGCGCATCCACTTCGTCCAGCATGCAGAACGGCGCAGGATTGAGCTGGAAAATCGAGAACACAAGTGCCAGTGCTGTCAGTGCTTTTTCACCACCGGAAAGCAGGTGGATGGTGGAGTTACGCTTGCCTGGCGGGCGAGCCATGATGGTGACGCCGGCTTCAAGCAGCTCCTCGCCGGTCAGCTCCAGATAGGCATGGCCACCACCGAATACCTTGGGGAAAAGCTCCTGCAATCCCTTGTTGACGCGATCAAAGGTATCGCGAAACAACGTCCGGGTTTCACGATCAATCTTGCGGATCGCGTTTTCAAGTGTATCCAGTGCTTCACGAAGATCTGCATCCTGCGCATCAAGATAGTTCTTGCGCTCGGACTGGGCCTGGTATTCATCAATTGCTGCCAGATTGATGGGACCCAGGCGGGAAATGCGTGCAGAGACCTTTTCAAGGTCCTCCTGCCACTGCCGCTCACTGGCATCCTCCGGCAAGGCTTGCAGTACGGTTGGCAGATCAAACTGTTCTTCTGCAATCTGCTCTTGCAGCGATTCCCTGCGGGAGCTGGCGTTTTGCCATTCCATGCGCTGGTTTTGCAGCATGTCCCGCACTTGCTGGGCCTGTTGCTCTGCCTGCTGACGCTTGCGCTCGTGCTCGCGGAACTCGTGCTGAACAGCCTCCAGCTCAGCGCGAACAGTTGCCATCTCCTTCTCAACCTCGACACGCAAGGTAAGTTGCTCCTCAAGCAGCAACTGATGCTCTCCGCCGGGATTCTCCAGCTCAAGCAGGCTTTCCTGAAGCATCTCGCGGCGCTCGGCAAGACTGGATAACTGCTCCTGCAAACGGCCGATACTCTGTGCCAGCGAGGTCTCACGGGTGCGCAGTGCTTGCAGCGTCAATGCCATCTGGTGTGATGCATCACGATCTGCCCGGGCGCGTTGCCGTGCACCATCCAGGCCTTCACGCGCAGCATCACGTTCACGCAGCAGTTCTTCGCGACGCGCAGAGTCACGCCCCATTGCATCCAGTGCGTCCTGCAGGATCAAGCGAGCCTCAGACAGCTGCTCCTGATCCAGC
>JBASJP010000221.1:0-1814 GCA_049655345.1 Moraxellaceae bacterium | reverse complement strand
GCATTTTATACCAGAATCCCGTAAGTTAGAGGAAAACCCTTGAACTCTCGACTTCTCTTCTATCTTCATAAGCCACTGATTTATATAGATACTTGACGACTGGAAGTTTCGCGATTGAAGACTATTCTTCAAATGACTTGAAGAGTAAAGACATTGAATCGATGAACAATTCAACTAATTCCCTTGAATCGCCAACCAGCACCGACGTCCCCCAGGGTTTATTGAGAATGGTTTTCAACAGGGCTTGACTGAAATTGGCACTTGGTTTCTAGTAAGGCGCTCCCGTACCTCGACTCTTTTGTATGCGGTTTCCCCGATCACTCCAGTGGTTCAGTCTTTTTGCCTATATCTGGGTAGCCGTCGGCTTGTCCGAAATTACCCTGATGACCTGGCTGGCGATTGACCATCACGAGGTTTCGGCAACCGTCAGCGAGTCTGGCGACAGACAAGTGATACTGCATCACCACAAGAGTGAGCACCTCTCAACTTCCTACGCAATCACGGATACCGAGCCGCACGCCGATCATGTGCTTGATCTCCCGGAGCGGGCCGATGCACTGGTCACGGCACCGGTTGCCAAGGGTGTCAAAGCTGCCAAGGTCTGGCTGGGCGCTACTCCTGCTGTGGCCCTGACCCAGATTCATACCATTTTCTCGCATGTCACCTTACGGACACCGCAACCTCCGCCGCTATCGCGCAACCATACCTTGTCGTTCTTCCGGACCATTCTGCTCCTCATTTGATATTTCCCTCCTGACCGCATTTCTGTGCGGTTGGTCTTTGCTGTGCGGATTTTTCTGCATGGCAGCTGTGATTTTGTTTCTCTTAAATTGGTAAAAAAGGACTGTCATGTCTTTACGCATTGTCGGTGCGCCATTTTGCTATGGCGTGTTGTTGGTGTGGTCGTTGTCTGCCTTTGCGGCAGCAGGAGCGACCGAAATTTCAGAACCCACCGGTGTGTTGCAGCGGCAACAGGCGCTGGATCTGGCTATGACGCACAACCCCGGCCTCATGGCCTCGCAGGCCGAGATCCAGGCGCTGCAAGGCATTGCAGAGCAGGCCAGTACGCTGCCCAATCCAGAGATTGAGGTGTTGCGCGAGAACTTCGGCAATGATCGTCTGCAAGGCACGGACGGGCCGACAACTACGCTCGCCATGGGGCAATTGCTTGAGCTCGGCGGCAAGCGTGGCGCACGTCGTGATAGCGCCAACGCTCTCCATGTAGGCGCCGAGCAGGACTATCTGTTGGCCCGCGCGATGTTGCGGGCAGAGGTCAATCAGGCCTACACCGAACTGCTGGCTGCGCAAGCCCGGCAACAACTTGCCCGCGACATGATTGCCCTTGCCGAAGAAACTCACCGTACGGTGGCAGAGACCGTCAAGGCCGGGAAAGTGTCACCGCTGGAGGAGACGCGGGCAGGCATTATTCTGGCGAGTGCACGTCTTGATACCGAGCAGGCCGAGCGAGACCTGATGACGGCACGCAGCCGCCTGAGTGCCACATGGGCCAGTGCACATCCTCTTTTTACGGAGGCGGAGACTGACTGGGACCCTTTGCCTGAACTGCCACCGATAGATGCGCTGGCAGCGCGCCTGCCTGAGAGTCCCGAAATGACGCGCTGGGCCAGCACAGTGACGCAGCGCGAAGCTGAACAGGGGCTGGCCCGTGCCCAGCGCATACCGGACCTTACCGTGCGGGCGGGCATCAAACGCTATGAAGAACTCAATGAAGACGTGTATCTGGTGGGCGCCAGCATGCCGCTGCCCATGTTCAACAGGAATCAGGGCAGTGTCCGTGAGGCTAATGCCCGCCT
>JBASJP010000220.1:0-5092 GCA_049655345.1 Moraxellaceae bacterium | reverse complement strand
ACGGTCACCAGCGGCAACGCCGCCACCAGTCCGCCCAGCTTGTCACTGCGCTTGGCAACTTCCGAAACCAGCACCACCATGGCGGCAGTAATGGCGTATTTCGTAATGATCCAGCCCATGAAGTCCTCGTCCTGTTATGCGGCAACCCGCTCAAATATGCGGTAACCCGTTCATGCCCTTCTGACGCTGCTGCGTCAGCGCCCACGCGATATGCTCGGCCACAACAGCATCTGCATCCGGCAGGCGCGATTCCAGCGCGGCAATAATGGCCGCATCATACGGTGCATTGCCCAGCCCCACCGCAATATTGCGCAGAAATACCGGATAGCGTGCCCGGCGCAGGGCCATGCCCTCGGTGGCGCGCAGATAATCCTGCTCCGTCCACAGGAAAAGCTCGCGCAAACTGGCCCGATCCAGTGCATTGCGCGGCAGAAAGTCCTTTTCCGGCGACACTTTCGCGTAGCGGTTCCACGGGCACATGAGCTGGCAGTCATCACAGCCAAAGACACGGTTGCCGATTGGCGCCCGCAATTCTTCGGGAATGACACCCTCGTACTCAATGGTGAGCCAGGAAATGCATTTGCGTGAATCCAGCTGATACGGCGCCACAATTGCCTTGGTGGGGCAAATGTCGATACAGGCCGTGCAGGAGCCACAGTGTGCACTCACGGGAACATCCACCGGCAGCGGCAAATCGGTGAACAGTTCGCCCAGAAAAAAATACGACCCGGCCTGCCGGTTGATGATGACGGTGTGCTTACCCATCCAGCCCAGCCCGGCCTTTTCGGCCAGCGGCTTTTCCATCACCGGTGCCGAATCGACAAATGCGCGATAGCCGAACTCGCCCACTGCCTCGACAATGCGGTCAGCAAACTTCTGCAGGCGTTTGCGAATGGTGCGGTGATAGTCGCGACCGAGGGCATAGCGGGAGATGTAGGCGCGCGTGCCGTCACGCAGGATATCCATCGGGCGGGTGTCTGCCGGCCAGTAATCCATGCGCACGGAAATCACGCGACGCGTACCGGGGATCAGTGTGGCCGGCTGGGTACGCTTGGCAAAATCATTGGCAAGAAAATCCATGCCGGCATGAAAATCGCGCGCAATCCAGCCGGCGAAGCGGGCCGGGTGCTCGCCCAGATCAATATCGCTGATGCCAACCTGCTGAAAGCCGAGTTCGCGCCCCCAGGTCTTGATGTCGGCGGCGAGCTTGTCGAAATCGGGGTCGCCATCAGCGTGCGGCGCCACGGGAATGCCTTGCATGACCACCTTGCGCGCATTGCGCCTGTTTGATGTTTCCGCCTGCAACAGCATTGCAGAAACCTGCGGATTGCCTGACCCTGTCACCACCGCCACGGATCGCCTCTCGCCTGTCTACAGGCACAGGCCGGGAGTCCGTTATCATGTCCGCCGAGATCATCAAGGAAGCGCCCGCAATGTCCCTGCCACTCTACTCTGCCGCCCAGAGCCGTGAACTCGACCGGCGTGCCATCACAACCGGGACACCGGGCTATGCACTCATGCAACGGGCAGGCGAAGCATCCTTCCAGTTCCTGCGCAGCCACTGGCCGGAAGCCACGCGCATTGTCGTTCTGGTTGGCCGCGGAAACAACGGTGGTGATGGCTATGTGCTGGCACGTCTGGCCTGGGCCCAGCATCTGGACGTCCTGCTGCTCACCGTGGGCGAACATGAGTTGCTCAAGGGCGAAGTGGCAGAGGCGGCCAGTGATGCCACCAGAGCCCGGGTACCGGAAGCCAGCTGGACTGGCGCCCTGCCGGCGGCTGACCTGTATGTGGATGCACTATTCGGCACCGGCCTCAACCGGCCACCAAGTGGTGACTTTCCCGCTGCCATCGACGCCATCAATGCCAGTGGCAAGCCGGTACTGGCGCTGGACATTCCGTCCGGCCTGATTGCCGACACCGGCCACGCCCCGGGCGCGGTGGTGCAGGCCTCGGCCACCATTACCTTCATTGCACTCAAGGCCGGCCTGCTGACCGGGCGCGGCCCCGCCCTCACCGGCCCGTTGCAGCTGGACACACTGGGCCTGCCCGCGACACTGGGACACGACATCTGCCCGCTGGCCCTGCAACTGGACACCAGCCAGCTATCCGGCTGGCTGCCACGGCGGCCACGTGATGCGCACAAGGGTTCACATGGCCATGTGCTGGTGGTGGGCGGCAACCACGGCATGGCCGGCGCCGTTGCACTTGCCGGTGAAGCGGCGTTGCGTGCCGGCGCCGGGCTGGTCTCCGTGGCCACGCGCCCGGAGCACCTGATGATGCTGAATGCGCGCCGGCCCGAACTGATGTGCCATGGCATCGGCAAGGCCGCCGATCTGGCTCCGCTGCTGGCGCGGGCCGATGTCATCGTCCTTGGCCCGGGTCTGGGTCAGGACGCCTGGGCAGCCGCCCTCTATGGCGCCGTGCTGGACAGCGGCAAACCGCTGGTACTGGATGCCGACGGACTGAACCTGCTGGCACAGCAGCCCGACAGCAGAAGCGAGCGTATACTTACTCCGCATCCAGGCGAGGCTGCCCGCCTGCTCGGCACCACCACCATCGCCATCCAGACTGACCGCTTTGCGGCCGTGCGCAGCCTGCAGGAGCGCTTTGGTGGTACCGCCATCCTCAAGGGAGCCGGCAGCCTGATTGCCACCGCCGACGCCATCCACCTCTGTCCCTGGGGCAACCCGGGCATGGCCTCCGGCGGCATGGGGGACTTGCTGGCCGGGATCATCGGCGCCCTGCGTGCGCAGGGACTGGGCCCGGATGATGCTGCCTGCGCCGGCGTCATGGTGCACGCCAGAGCCGGTGACGATGCGGCGCTGGTGGCGGGCGAGCGCGGCCTGATGGCCTCCGACCTCCTGCCCTTCCTGCAGCAGCGGGTGAATCCATGAGCAGCCTCGACTACACACTGCCCGACGCCGAGGCCCAGGAAGCACTGGGGCGCGCCCTTGCCACCGCGCTGGCCGGCCGTGGCGTGGTCTATCTGGAGGGCGACCTTGGCGCCGGCAAGACCACCCTGACCCGGGGCATCCTGCGCGGCTATGGCCACACGGGAGCCGTCAAAAGCCCGACCTATACCTTGGTCGAGCCCTACGAACTGGCAGCAGCCACGGTGTACCACTTTGACCTTTACCGCCTGACCGATCCGGAAGAACTGGAACTGCTGGGCATACGCGACTACTGCCGACCGGATACACTGTCGGTCATCGAGTGGCCGGGGCACGGGCATCCATTTTTGCCCCCTGCCGACCTGACCATTACAATCCGTGCCATTACCGACGGGCGCGAGCTGCGGTTGGTCGCACATAATGAAAAAGGCGAGGCGGTACTGTCAGCCCTCGCGTCCTGATCCTTTTGCCCGACAAGGTGCTGCTGTGCGCGTGTTGCTGCGATGCTTGATTCTGATGCTTGCGAGTGGACTGGCCCTGCCAGTGCTCGCGATCGACATCACGGCCGTCCGCTCCTGGCGCGCACCTGACAACACCCGGCTGGTGCTGGACCTGAGTGGCCCGGTTGCCTACCAGCTCAGCCCCGACAGCACGCCGGCCCGCCTGATCATCGAACTGCCCGACGCCCGGACTGCCGGCCCCATTGCGCTGCCGGCCGCCATTGCCCCGCTCAAGTCGGTTCATCTGGAAAAGTCAGGCCAGGGCCAGCGCCTGGTCATCGACACCCTGCAGGAAGTCACGCCCAGGATATTCCAGCTGCCACCCAACGAAAAATACAGCCAGCGTCTGGTGGTGGATCTGCTCCTCAAGGTTCCCGCCCCGCCCGTCAGCACCGCCAGCACCGTCACCGAAGCAGCGCCCGTTGCCAAAGTCCCGGACCAGGTGACCAGCATCCCGGTCATGCGGCCTGTCGAACCCGTAACTCCTGCTGTGAAGCCGGTAGAGAAACCGGTTGTCAGTGTGCCGGAACCCGCACCCGAAAAGCCCGACCCGCGCCGCTACCGCAACATCGTGGTGGCAATTGATCCCGGCCACGGCGGCGAAGACCCCGGTGCCATCGGCGCCAAGGGCACACACGAAAAGAATGTCACTCTGGCCATCGCCCGTGAGCTCGAAGCCATGCTCAAGGCCGAACCGGGACTTACCGCCGTACTGACCCGCACCGGTGATTACTTCATCCCCCTGCAGGAACGGCGTCGTATTGCGCGCTACCAGCACAAGGCCGACATTTTCATCTCCATCCATGCCGATGCCGCCGAGAACCGTGCCGCCAAGGGTGCCTCGGTGTTTGCCCTGTCACTGAAAGGTGCCGGCACCGCCACCTCCCGGTTTGCCCGCATGCTGGCCGAACGCGAAAACCGTTCCGACCTGATCGGTGGAGCCTCCATTGAGTCGGGCGACGACACCCTGCGCAATGTGCTCGCCGACATGGTGGTGGCCGGCTCGCTTGATCACAGCCTGCACATGGGCCGCAACATCATTGATCGCCTCGGCGGCCTCACCTCGCTGCACAGCAAGCGCGTGGAGCAGGCCGGCTTTGCCGTGCTGAAAGAGCCGGGCATGATGTCGCTGCTGGTTGAAACCGGTTTTATTTCCAATCCGCAGGAAGAAGAAAACCTGATCAGCAAGGAGCACCAGCGCGAACTGGCCAGGGCAATTTTTGAAGGCGTGTTACGCTACAACCAGCGCTATCCTGCACCCGACAGCTACTTTGCCTGGCAAGCCGAGCAACGCGGCAAAAAAACCGTCATCGCCAGTGCACCGCGCGTCGAGAAAAAAGCGGAACCCGCGCGCGACAGCACCCGTGCCGAAGCACTCATGTCGGGGCAGACCAGCGCCCCCGAGAGCAAAACGATTCGCTACCGCATTGCACCGGGCGACAACCTGACACGCATCGCCGACCGTCACCAGGTCTCGCTGGCCGACCTGCGCAGCCTCAACAACCTTCAGGACGACACGGTAAAAATCGGTCAGACCCTGAAAATCCCCGTGAATTGAGCGCACGCATGGCCCGCATCAATGCACTGGACCCTCGTCTTGCCAACCAGATCGCCGCCGGCGAGGTGGTGGAGCGTCCAGCCTCCGTGGTGAAGGAGCTGGTGGAAAATGCACTGGATGCCGGCAGCACGCGCATTGAT
>JBASJP010000219.1:0-6345 GCA_049655345.1 Moraxellaceae bacterium | reverse complement strand
AAGCGCACCCTTTGCCTTCGGCCCCTACATTGCCATCGCCGGTTTTATCGCCCTGCTCTGGGGGCAGCCCCTTCTGCACTGGTATCTGGGGTAAAACCATGCTGGTAATTGGCCTGACCGGCGGCATCGGCAGTGGCAAGACAATGGCGACAGATCACTTTGCCCGCCTTGGCATCACGATTGTTGATGCCGATCTTGCCTCCCGCATCATCGTAGAGCCGGGCAAACCCGCCCTGCAGGAAATTGCCAACCACTTCGGCAAGGATGTGCTGCAGGCCGATGGCTCACTCAATCGCGCCCGCCTGCGCGAAATTGTGTTTGCCGACCCGGCCGCACGCAAGGCGCTGGAGCGCATCACACACCCCCGTATCGGCGAGGAAATTGCCCGCCAGCTGGCCGCCAGCACCTCGCCCTACACCATCCTCGTTTCACCCCTGCTGTTTGAAAGCAGCCAGCATCGCTTTGCCCGGCGCACCGTACTGATTGATGTGCCCGAGGCATTGCAGCGCGCGCGCGCCGCCAGCCGCGATGGCGTCAGCGCCGAACAGATTGATGCCATCATGGCGGTGCAAATGAGCCGGGAAAAGCGCCGGGAACTGGCCGACGATGTCATCGTTAACGATGGACAGCCTGAGCATCTTTATGCGGCGATTGAAGCGCTGCATGCACAGTATCTGGAGATGGCACGTGAACAAGCCTGATACAGACAGGACGGATTCAACAAATCCGGCAGTCACCACATTGCCATGCCCGCGCTGCGGTCAGCCAGCGCGCTGGGCTACCGTCAATCCCGCACGTCCCTTTTGCAGCGAGCGTTGCAAGCTGATTGACCTGGGTGCCTGGGCAACCGAGTCGCACCGCATCCCCGGCGATCCCCTGCCACCACAGGACGACGAGTAAGTCAGTCGGCGAACAGTCCGCGAATTCCCGCCACCCCCTGTGCGCCACACTTCCTGGCAAGCACTGCATCACCATCCCGCATGCCACCCAGTGCAAACACCGGCACGGTCGCACGTTCAACCAGCTCGGCAAATTGTCCCCATCCCAGCGCGGTGGCATCAGGATGCGTGGTTGTCGCAGCCACCGGGCTCAGGGTGACAAAATCTGCCCCCAGCCTTTCTGCCTGCACCAGTTCGTCCCTGTTATGCGTGGAAGCCGCCAGGAAAACATCAGAAGGCACGGGGCGCTGTTCCAGGAGGGAGAGATAGCGTGAGGGCAAATGCAGCCCATCCGCTGCAATCCCCGCCAGCACGGCAGGATCACCATGCAGCATGAGGCGGGCACCGGCGGCATGACATTGCCGCAGCAACCCGGCCGCCTCGGCGCGGTAGGCCTGCAAGGACAACGATGGCGCCCGGAACACGATCAGTCTGGCACCGCATGCAAGTCGTGCAGCAAGCCAGTCCCGACGCAACGCAGGCGTCATATCATCCGGCGTCATCAGGTAGCGGTCCGGCAAGCGGGCCGCCGTCACGATGGCATGATTGGCGGCAGGAAATGCAAACCCGGACAACTCATCCGGCGTAACCCAGCAGATCGGCTGCCCTTCCTGCCCGACAGGCTCGCCCTCAAATGCCGTGACATCCCATACATCCAGACAGACAGACTTGTCGGGATAATCATGGGCAATCCGGATCAGCGGCGCGAAGGAGCGGGCCGTAATGCACAGCTCTTCCTGAAGCTCACGCACCAGCGCCGCCTCAACCGACTCACCCGGTTCGACCTTGCCGCCAGGAAATTCCCACAAGCCACCCTGATGCAGGTGCGCTGCGCGTTCAGCAATCAGGATACGGCCCTCGCGACGAATGACCGCCGCCACCACCAGAATGCGTTTCATCATCACAGCAAACCGTTCATTGGGGCGCAAGCTCTCGTGGGAGCGGCTTCAGCCGCAGATAATACCGGAACGACCGCATGTTCTTTCGCGGCTGAAGCCGCTCCCACAAAAACAGCCTGCTGCCAGCACTGGCCAACAGGATTACGAACGGTAATCCGCGTTGATCTTCACGTAATCGTACGAGAAGTCACAGGTGTATACCGTGTCACTCGCTTCACCCCGACCCAGACAAACACGAATCAGGATTTCTTCTTCCTTCATCACGGCCGAGCCCTGCTCTTCGGTATAAGCGGGTGCACGACCGCCGTTATCCACAATGCAAACCTGATTCAGGTAAACACGCACCTTGCTGACATCCAGAGCGGCAAGACCGGCATTGCCAATCGCGGCAACAATACGTCCCCAGTTGGGATCCGAAGCAAAAAATGCTGTTTTCACCAGCGGTGAATGCGCAATGCTGTAGGCCACATCACAGCATTCCTCGGTGCTCGCACCCTCTTCCACCTGCACCGTCATGAACTTGGTCGCACCTTCACCATCACGCACGATCAGTTGTGCAAGGCGTGCGAACACACGGTTGATGGCGTCACGCAACGCATCGAATGCTGCACCGGACGTGGCGGCGACAGGGGCATTGCCCGCAGCACCCGTCGCAATCAGCACACAGGAATCATTGGTCGAGGTGTCACCATCAATCGTGATGCGATTGAAGCTCTGGTTGACCGCGCCCTTGAGCAAGGTGTCCAGCACTGGCTGGGCAATGGCGGCGTCTGTTGCGACATAACCAAGCATGGTCGCCATGTTGGGACGGATCATGCCCGCCCCCTTGGAGATACCGGTAATGGTCACCGTCACACCATCAATCACCAGTTGTTCACTGGCACCCTTGGGGCGCGTGTCCGTGGTCATGATGCCTGTTGCCGCGTCGGCCCAGGCATCCGCCGTCAGTTTCCCAAGCGCCGCGGGCAATGCTGCCGACAGGCGATCCACCGGCAGGTGCTCGCCGATCACCCCCGTGGAAAACGGCAGAATGGCGTCAGGCGACACACCGGTCAATGCAGACAGTGCAGCACAGGAGGCACGGGCATTGTCCATGCCGACAGTACCGGTTCCGGCATTGGCATTACCGGTATTGATGACCAGATAGCGCGGAGCTGCTTTCGCGAGGTGCTCACGGCACAACAATACCGGGGCCGCACAGTAGCTATTCTGTGTGAACACGGCACTCACGGTTGCCCCTTCGGCAATCTCGAACACGGTGAGGTCGCGCCGGTTCTTGTACCGGATGGCGGCCTCCGTAATACCGATACGAACGCCTTTCACCGGGTGCATTACCGGCATGTCGAGATTGCCTACGGGCATGATGGGCTCCAGTTGCGGGAGAAATGAATCAAAAGAGAATGATTGGCTGGCCTGCAACAAATGGCAACGGCCAGCACTCAAAAAAATGCGCCGGCGATAAAGGCCGGCGCATTTTCAGTGATTTGACTGCCCGGACTCAGGCCACTGTGCCATGGCAGTGCTTGTACTTCTTGCCAGAGCCACAAGGACAGGGGTCATTACGACCGACCTTGCCACCATCGCGCACGAAGGGCTCGGCCGCCAGCGGCATCTCGCCCATCGCAATCTGGTGCAACTCTGCCTGTTCCTCGGCAATCACGGCATCAGCGTCGGCATGCTGGAACTGCAGTGCCATGGACTCGGCTTCCGCCAGACGCTGCGCCTCCATCGCGGCTACTTCCTCTTCGGACTGCACCTGAACACGAGCCAGCGTCTGCACAAACTCCAGCTTCACAGCACCAAGCAACTGCTCGAACAACTGGAAGGCTTCGCGCTTGTATTCCTGCTCCGGATTTTTCTGGGCATAGCCACGAAGATGAATGCCCTGGCGCAGGTAATCCATCGCAGCCAGATGATCCTTCCAGTGGCGATCAAGGATCTGCAGCATCAACTGCTTTTCCAGCGACTGTGCGACTTCATTGCCAATGCGCTCACGCTTGCCTTTATAAGCAGCAAGCACTTCCTTGACGATACGCTCACGCAATCCGTCTTCATGCAGGGTGTCGTCGCCATCCAGCCATGCCTGAACGGTGAGATCGGCACCAAAGTCCATGCTCATGGCCTTTTCCATGCCTGCAATATCCCACTGGTGATCCACGCTCTGCGGCGGAATGAATTCGCTGATCACCGTGTTGATCACATCCTGATGAATGAGATCAACATTCTCGGCAATGCTCTCGGCGGCCAGAATGGAGTCACGCTGCGAGTAAATGGCACGACGCTGGTCGTTGGCCACATCATCGTATTTGAGCAGGTTCTTGCGGATATCAAAGTTGCGCGATTCCACCTTGCGCTGCGCACCTTCAATCGAGCGTGTGACCCAGCGATGTTCGATGGCCTCGCCCTTCTGCATCCCCAGTGAGCGCATCATGTTCTTGACGCGATCAGAGGCGAAGATACGCATCAGGTCATCTTCCAGCGACAGATAGAAACGGGTAACACCCGGATCGCCCTGACGACCAGAGCGGCCACGCAACTGGTTATCGATACGACGCGACTCATGACGCTCGGAGCCGATGATGTGCAAGCCACCCGCAGCAATGACAGCATCATGACTCTTCTGCCACTCGGCCCGGAGTGCATCTGCCTGTTCTTGCGTGGGGTTTTCTATCTTGGCAAGCTCGGCCTTCCAGTTACCACCCAGCAGGATGTCCGTACCACGACCGGCCATATTGGTTGCAATGGTGACCGTACCGGGACGACCGGCCTGGGCAATGATTTCTGCTTCCTGGGCATGGAACTTGGCATTCAGCACGCGATGCGGAATATTTGCCTTCTGCATCAGCATGGACAGATATTCGCTGGACTCGATGGTGGCCGTACCGACCAGCACCGGGGCGTTCTTTTCTTTCAGCGCCTTGATCTCGACCATGATGGCTTCGAACTTTTCTTCGCGCGAAAGATAGACGAGATCATCGAGATCCTTGCGAACCATCGGCTTGTGCGTGGGAATCACCACCACATCCAGACCATAAATCTGGCGGAACTCGGCGGCTTCGGTATCCGCCGTACCGGTCATGCCGGACAATTTCCGGTAGAGACGGAAGTAGTTCTGGAACGTGGTCGTTGCGAGTGTCTGGTTCTCGCTCTGGATGGCAACGCGTTCTTTCGCTTCAACTGCCTGATGCAGACCATCGGACCAGCGACGACCAGGCATGGTTCTGCCGGTGTGCTCATCCACAATCACCACATCGTTGTCCTGCACGATGTAGTGCACATCACGCTGGAACAGCACATGGGCTTTCAGTGCTGCATGGACATGATGCAGCAGGCCGAGATTGGCCGCCGAGTAGAGGCTGTCGCCCTCGGCCAGCAGACCGATCTTGGCAAGCAGCTCTTCCACAAACTCGTGACCGGCTTCGGTGAGCTCAATCTGGCGGTGCTTTTCATCCACCCAGAAGTGACCACCATCTGCCTTGCCTTCTTCCGCCTGCTTGATGAGCTTGGGGATCAGGGTATTCACCTGTTCATACAGGCGGGAAGAGTCTTCGCTGGCGCCGGAAATGATCAGCGGAGTACGGGCTTCGTCAATGAGAATGGAGTCGACTTCGTCGATCAGTGCAAACGACAGCCCACGCTGGAACTTGTCTTCCAGACGAAACGCCATATTGTCGCGCAGGTAATCAAAACCGAATTCGTTGTTGGTGCCGTACGTGATATCCGCCTCATAGGCGGCACGTTTTTCTGCCGATGGCTGCATGGAACGGATCACACCGACCTTGAGCCCGAGGAACTCGAACACCGGACGATTCCAGTCGGCATCACGTGCAGCAAGATAATCATTCACGGTCACGACATGCACGCCGCTTCCGGAAAGAGCAGTCAGGTATGCCGGCAATGTGGCGGTCAGTGTCTTGCCCTCACCGGTACGCATTTCTGCAATGCGCCCTTCATGCAGGGTCATGCCGCCAATAAGCTGAACATCATAATGGCGCATGCCGAGTACGCGCCGCGACGCCTCGCGACACACTGCAAACGCCTCCGGCAGCAGCTGATCGAGTGACTCGCCCTTCTGGTAGCGCTCCTTGAATTCGGCGGTACGGCCGGCAAGCTCACTGTCCGAAAGAGCCTTGCAGCGCTCTTCATGAGAATTGACCTCGGCAACCACTGCCCGCATGCGCTTGAGCTCGCGCTCGTTCTTGGTGCCAAAAATTCCGCTGACGAGGCGTCCCAATCCCAACATAACTGCCACTCTTGATGATGAATTTGACCGGCGCTTTACGCCACCACACCCGCTTTAAGGCCGTGGCGCGCGGACGCAATGCCGGGGCATCCGCTTGAGATGGGGCCCGGATCAGCAAAACCAAGCCCGCAGCCCGAATTTCAGGCCCGCCATTCTACCCCTGAATGGACCCCCAGCAACACCGCCCCCTGATCAGGTCGTGTAGTCGTCGTGTTTAGTCTCCATGACCCGGAAACAACAAGGCCCGAGCATTCCGGCTCGGGCC
>JBASJP010000218.1:0-9706 GCA_049655345.1 Moraxellaceae bacterium | reverse complement strand
GGTCTCGCACGGAGTGGGCCAGCTGATGCTCGATATAGTCCGGACGGACATGAAGCACTTCGTCCAGAACCGTTCGGGACATTGCTCGAAAGCCATGGCCAGTCATTTCCTCCTTGCCAAAGCCCATGCGACGAAGGGCACCCAAAATGGTGTTGTCGCTCATGGGGCGATCGTTAGACCGGACGCCGGGGAAGACATATCGCCCTCTTCCGGTCAGGGCGTAGAGCTCGCGTAGTATCGCGACAGCTTGGGTAGACAGGGGCACCAAGTGGGGTTCTCGCATCTTCATGCGGGCAGCAGGGATATTCCACTGGGCGGCGTCCAGGCTGATCTCTGACCATTCCGCCTTGCGAAGCTCACCTGGACGGACAAAGACCAGTGGAGCTAGCCGGAGGGCGCATTTCGTGACGAAAGTCCCCTCATAGTCGTCCATGGCCCGGAGCAGGTCGCCGATCTTCTTTGGGTCAGTGACTGCCGGGTAGTGGGTTTCCTTCACAGGCTGGAGGGCGCCTCTCAATGCGGGGGTCGGGTCACGTTCTGCCCGGCCGGTAACGATGGCATAGCGGAAGATCTGCCCGCAGTTCTGCAGGGCACGATGCGCCGTCTCGACGGCACCGCGTTCCTCGATCCGCCGAAGGGTAGTCAGGAGTTCCGGCGCGGAAATGCTGGCAATCGGCCGCTTGCCCAACCAGGGAAACAGGTCGCGCTCCATGCGGCTCAAGATCTTGTCGGCATGGGAGTCCACCCAGGTGGCGCGCTGACGGGAGAACCACTCCCGTGCCACCACCTCGAAGCTGTTGAGGCCGTCACCAGTACCGGCAGCCTTTTGGGCTTTCCGGCTCTCGCCGGGGTCGATACCGGCAGCCAGAAGCTTGCGCGCCTCTTCCCGCTTCTCCCGGGCTTCCTTGAGTCCCACGTCGGGGTAGGTGCCCAAGGAGATCCGCTTCTCTTTCCCCTCGAACCGGTACTTGAGGCGCCACCACTTGCCTCCGCTGGGGGCAACCTCCAGGTACATGCCTTTTTCGTCGGCCAGCTTGTAGGGCTTGGTCTGAGGCTTTGCGGCCTTGATGGTGGCGTTGGTTAAGGGCATGGGGGCAACTCGTTTGGGGGCAGGTCAGTTGCCCCCTATGTTGCCCCCATGAAATCTGGATATCAATGGATTGGCTTGGATTGCGCTGGACACAAAAAAGGCCGGGAACCTTGATTTTATTGGGGTTTCCGGCCTTCTTTGGACTGCTCTGGAGCTTCAATTGGTGGAGGTGGCGGGGATCGAACCCGCGTCCGTCAGCA
Organism: Moraxellaceae bacterium; assembly: GCA_049655345.1. GTDB lineage: Bacteria > Pseudomonadota > Gammaproteobacteria > Pseudomonadales > Moraxellaceae > UBA2031. The sequence continues at coordinate 8,416 of JBASJP010000218.1, read as the reverse complement.
TTCCACCCTCGGTTCTACATGCTTAGTCGGTCTATTGATTTAATCCGCATCTACCCGATCGACAGGGCGATGAAGACGAGCCTCTGAGATTTAACCGTCAGTCGCGAGGCGCGACATCAGGCGATCCCATGTTTTTTGCGCCGACGTCCCCCGCCCATGGGCAGGCAGGTTCGGTCGTAGGCAGGGTATTAAGCTGCCAGTGCGTAGTTTTCGTCGTTTGCGACTATGTTGCTTGTGACTTTGATTAACGAGAGATGTCACCCTCTCCGCATGCCCCTTCGGGATTCATAACCGGCGTCGAAGCCATGTCACCCCCAGAGATCACGTGCAGTTTACCACAAAGCACCCTGCACAACGGTAAAGATGGGGCCGGGGGGACGAATTGCAAGGGCAGGGGCTGAACGGTGGTGCCATATGGTAATGGGGTGATTGGTGGTCATTTCTCCCGGGTGGCTTCGTCAAGCACCCGGTCAATCACGGCCTGCGACCATTGCTTCTTGCCAGCGGTTTCCGGCAGGTGGGAGAGGGTGAGCGACAGCCGCTTGCCGTAGGCAATGGCCTTTTGCAGCTCCAGTGAAAGCGGGGCGGGTTGTCTGGCGCTGCCCGCCAGTCCACGGGTGACGGCGTCGGGCAGCTCGCCCAGGTGGTTGATGATCCTGCCCTGTGACAAGGCGGTGAGCATGGCGTTGTCGTGTCCGCCAAAGGGCGACCGGATGTCATCCTTGTACAGCACCAGGGGTTTGCCGGCGGCATAGGCCAGTGCGGCTTCCACGATCATGCCTTCATCCGGGACGCGTCCGTTCAGGTTGCAGACCACGGCATCACAGCGCTCCAGCAGTTCGTACACATCCAGCGCAAAGATCGCCTGGTCGATGCGCGTGCGGATGGCGGTGGTGACGGCCGGCACCGAAATATTTCCAAAGCGCATGACATAGCCTTCCAGCCCGTCGCGATGCGGCAGGAAGGTCTTGTAGCCCGCGCCTTCCAGGACGTTGGCGATAGCCGTCATGCCGCCGACCTCTTCAGGACAGAACAGGGGACCGGAGCAGTAGATGCGCTGAGTGGACATGGTGTTTCCAGGCAGGAGGGGGGGCGGCCTATTGGCGGGGAAAGGTGATGCTCACGATCAGTCCACCCTCCGGGCCGTTGGCCAGATGCAGCTGCGCATGATGCAGGCCGGCGATGTGGGCGGCAATGGCCAGGCCCAGACCGGTGCCCTGTGTGTCCTGGCTGTGGCTGCGCACGAAGCGTTCGGTGATGTCGCCCAGATGGGCCGGGTCGATGCCGGGACCGGTATCGCGCACTTCCAGAATGGCGCAGCCGCTTTCCTCACGCAGCGTGACATCCACTTCGCCGCCTTCCGGCGTGTGGCGCAGGGCATTTTCGACCAGATTGCGCAGCAGGGCGCCGAGCATGGCGGGCTCTCCGGGTACGGTGAGTGATGCGCCGTCATGGCTGAGGCCGATGTCCTGCCGGCGGGCGTGTGCCAGCGGGGCAAGCTGGGCCAGGGTGTCGCGGGCAATTTCATCAAGCGCAACGGTTTGCGGCACAAAAGGCACGGCATTGGCATCAAGTCTGGCCAGCAGCAGCAGCTGCTCGACGACACGGGTGCTGCGATCAACGCCGCTGACCAGTCGCTCCAGATGCACGCGCTGTTCCGGCGTGGCACCGGCATCAATGGCGTTCTCGGCCTGCAGCTTGAGGACGGCGAGAGGTGTCCGCAGTTCATGCGCGGCATCGGCCAGAAAACGGCGTTCGCGTTCAATGCCGGTGGTGACGCGATCCAGCAAATGGTTGAGGGCGCTGACAACCGGTGCCAGTTCTGTACGCGGCTCCTCCAGATGAATGGCCTGCAGGTGATCGGGGTCACGGCGGGTAATGGCGCTGCGCAGTTCTTCCAGTGGCTGCAGTTCCCGGTTGAGTGTGCGCCGGCTTAGCCACACGGCGAGCGCAAGGCCGAGCAGACTGCCGACGGCAAGACTGGCTGCAATGTTCAGGGTGAGTTCTTCACGCACGTCGGAGCGTTCGGCCACGATCAGCCAGTGTCCGTTTTCCGGGAGTACGGACGTATAGATATGCCAGCTGTGGTGTCCGTTGCTGCGTTCATAAAAGCCGTGACGCAAGGGGCCGAGGGAATATTCCGGGGCGCTGGGCGAGCGCAACACCAGATTGCCCTCCGGCGACCAGACTTGGATCGCAATTTTTTTCTCGTAGTTGTGACCGTCTGCCATGGGGTCGCCGGCAGAAACATTTTCGCTGGCGGTTTCCTCCAGCGATTTCTTCATCTGTGCCCAGTCGACCTTGCTGGCGGGGTGGTTCATGACGCCCTTGAGTACGCGGGCATTCTCGATCAGCTGTGCATCAAACAGTTCGCGGGCTTCATGCGCGGTGGTGAAATAACTGAGCAGGCCGGATGCCGAAAATGTCACCAGCAAGGTGGCAATCAGGGCGAGCAGGAGCTGGCGTCGTATCGAGCGCATCAGTGGTCTGCCTTCGCGGCGGGCTTGTTTTCAGGTTTGGGAATCATGTAGCCGACACCGCGCAGGGTGCGGATAAGTTCCGGATGAAATTTCTTGCGCAGGTGGTGGATGTGCACTTCCAGTGAATTGCTTTCCACTTCATCCATCCAGCCATACAGTGATGTTTCCAGCCGGTCGCGCGTAAGGACTTCGCCGACATGTTCGAGCAGTTCCTTGAGTAGCATGTATTCGCGGCGTGGCAGCACGACAGGCTGGCCCTTGCAGGTGACCTGCTGGCTGGCAGGGTCGAGCACGATGTCTTCATGCTGGATGGTGGTGTGTGCGCGGCCGGCGCGGCGGCGCAGCAGTGCGCGCAGGCGCGCAGACAGCTCGGCCATGTCGAACGGTTTCAGCAGGTAGTCGTCGGCGCCGGCATCCAGGCCGGCCACGCGTGCATTTAGCGTATCGCGCGCGGTCAGGATGAGCACCGGTAAATCATTGCCCAGTCGGCGCAGTTCGCTCAGCACTTCCATGCCGTCACGGCGCGGCAGGCCCAGATCCAGAATGGCAAGATCAAAATGCTCGCTCTGCAATGCGTGCAGGGCGCTGTTGCCATCTTTCATCCAGTCGACCACAAAACCCTGTTTCATCAGGGCTTCCTGCAGGGCTTCACCCAGCATGATGTCATCTTCGGCCAGCAGTACTCGCATGTCATGACGCCCGTTGAATGAGTCGGATTACCAGATCAGCCAGTAACGTATGTCGTCCTGCTCGCGCAGGAAGTCTTCGGCGTCTGGTCCGGCCAGCAGCGCCAGTGTGGCCAGCATGCCGGCCTGCACGCAGTCCGCTGCCAGTAGTGTGGCCGAGCGCGGGCCGTTCTGCACGGGCCAGCCGGTTTTCGGGTTGAGGATGTGGCTGTAGCGCACGCCATCCTTCTGCAGGAAACGGCGCGCATCACCACTGGTGGCGAGCGCACCGCTGACGAGGGACAGCGTTTCTGCGGCGGTGTCGGCCTGGTCCGGTGTTTCTATGCCGATTTGCCAGTTGCTGCCGTCACGGCGCGGCCCGCGCGCGCGCAGATCGCCACCAAAATTGACCAGCATGGCGGCATCGGTCATGCCCGCGAGCAGGGTGAAGACACGGTCCACGGCGTATTCCTTGCCAATGCCGCCAAGATCAATTTCCATGCCGGCCGGCAGCGTGATCACCGGGTTCTGCCATTGCACATGATGCCAGCCTGTCAGCGGCAGCAAGGCATTCACGGTGGCGGCATCGGGCACCTTGTCGGAGCCGTCAAATTTCCAGGCACGGCGCAATACGCCGGAGGTGATGTCGAACAGGCCGCCTGACAATTCATGCAGCATGACGGAGAAATCAATCAGTCGAGCCGTTTCCTCGTCAACGGTCACGGGCATGCCGCCGGCATTGTTGATGCGGTGAATGATGTTGTCGTCGCGGTAGCGGCTGAATTTCTGTTCGATGCGCAGGGCTTCGCTGGCAGCGGCATCGGTTTGCGCGGCGGCTGATGCAAAGTCGTCGTGATCAAGAATGATTTCGCAGGGACTGGCCATGGCGCGAAAGCGCCCGGTGCAAAGGCCCTGGTGACGGGTGAGGGACAGTTCGCTCATCGGATGCTGTGCCGTCATAAAAAAGCGCCGGGTTAAACATGAGGAGAATATCCCCATGTTTAACCCGGCGCTGCCGGGTTTACCAGCGGAACGAGTAACCGACCTGCACCCACATTGCCGAGAGGTCCGGCTGCATGGTTTGTCCGGCCAGCGGGCCGGTCAACGGTGCGGCGGGCGCACTGGCTGTCTGCGTGTACTGTTCCACGCGGAAGTTCAGTTCGCTGTCCTTGCCCAGACTGATACCGTACTTGAGGCCGAAGGTGGTGGCATCAAAGGCACCCAGACGGGAATCTGCAGAGGCCTCGGTAATCAGCGGCACACCGGCGGCACTGACATCGGTGCCCACCTGCAGGTACGGCTTGTAGAAGTCAGCCTCGTTCTGCGTGTACCAGCGCACGTGCGGTTCCAGGTACATGTTGTGGCCCAGTTCCCAGCGGTATTTCAGGTCCAGGGTGTGGGAGCTGATGCCCCAGTCGTCGGTGGTGAAACGGTAGGACGCATCAATCACGTCTTCGGTCAGATGGTATTTAAGCTGCGTGTACAGGCTGTGCTTGGTGCGCGAATCCGGCCGTGCCTCGAACAGGTAGAGGTTGTAGCCTTCATCATTTTCCGGCGAAGGATCCATCATCAGGTTGTTGGACGCATCAATCACGGTCAGCAGCTTGTAGGGATCGCTCTGGTAACCGTTGGCCATCGACATCGAATAGTTCACCTGCATGATGGCGTGGCGATTGAGGACCTGGGTCACGCCAATCAGTACGTCCGTCACGGTCTTGGTTTCGCTGCCGCCAACACCGTCGTCATCCGTCTTGTTGATCATGCTCACCAGTGGCAACGGGGTGCCGCCGACCGGATCGATGTTGTCAAACTCAAGGTTGAAGCCGGCAGACAGCGTGGTGTTCTTGTTGTTCAGGTCCTTGGCCAGCGCAGCATTCACACCGACCGACTGGAAGTCGAACTCGCTGGAAATGTTGCCGCCGACATTCAGGCGCATGGTGTCGCTGATCGGCTGCTGCCAGCCTGCAGAAAATGCACCACGCGTGTCCTTGAACTCGTCATCCAGCGGCAGTTCACCGGCTGGTGTGGTGTACTCTCCACCGCCAGAAGGGCCGGTGAAGGTCTGTGGCACGCTGGCCGGTGCTGCACCGTTGGGTGATGCGCCGGTGAGCGAGTCCAGTACCAGTTTCATGTTCAGGATTTTCTCGTCGCCAAAATCCTTCTTCAGACTGACGACGGGTTCGGCGGCCTGTACGCGGCCATCACTTTCCTTGTAGAAAAGTGCAGCCGTATCGACTTGCCAGCCATGATCTTCGGCATGCACGGACGCAATGGGAGATACAGCACCAAGCAACGCGGCACTGGCCTGAGCGATGGCCTGAGCAATGGTCAGGCCTTTAGATTTTTTCAGTTGCATCCGCAGCCACCCCCACCAAAGCCGCGACCACCGCTGGCCGCTTCCTTACTGAAATAGATATGGTCATCAAGGCCGCTATCCACAGGATAGGCATCGAATTGCATGGATTTTTTTGCCAGCAGGTCACGCTCCCAGGGCTTCACCCCGAGCGAGCTGCAGGCTCCGAGCAGACTCGTCATCAACACGAGCACCAGTGTTTTTTTCATGGTTGTTCCTCAGGGAGTTGTCACGGACTCGGACAGCAAGTCGTGGATTTCTTTTTCGTAAACAGCACGCTTGGCATCATGAAAGCCCAGATGCTTGAAGCGTGGTTTGCCGTTGCGGTCCAGCATGTAGCTGGAGGGCATGGTCTGTACCTTGAACTGCGAGGCGAGCGTGCCGGTGCTGTCAAAAATGACCGGGAAGGCTGGCGTGAATTCCTTGAGGAAGGCGTCGGCCTTGGGTTTTTCCTGATCCACATTGATGGCCAGGATGACCAGGCCGTCCTTGCTGTATTTTTCGTGCATGGCCTTCATCCACGGGAAGGACTGCTTGCACGGGCCGCACCAGGAGGCCCAGAAATCGACATAGACCACCTTGCCCTTGTAGGCATCAAGATTCAGGGTGGGCGCGGCCGCATGGGCGGTGCCAAACAGGGCAGATGCCAGCAGCAGGGGGAGCAGGAGCAGGCGACGCAAAACTGGTGTCATGGGAATTACCTCCGGTTGCTGGCAAGACTAGAGGGGTAATCCTTAACGCGACCTTAAGGCTGGCCGGTTTTCTGTTGCGATCGGGTTTTCTTAAGCTGGTGTTAATCGTTGGCCGGGAGCGGCTCCCTAGAATCGCATCATCATGATGAGGGGATGCTCGTATGCGTTTTCTGCTGACAACAGTGTTATTGCTCTGCATGCAGGTATTGCCGGCTCACGCGGCGGTGCCGGATTTCAGTGGTGTGGCCAGTGACGAGGAGTTTCTGCCGGTAGAGCAGGCGTTCCGGCTGGAGACGGCTGTAGCCGGGGATAACCGCCTGAGCCTGCGCTGGGTGGTGGCGCCGGGCTATGCCCTGTACAAGGCCAGGATGAGTGCGGGTCTTGATGGGTTGCCGGCTGAGGGCGCGCCGGTTGAGGGCGTGCGTCTGGCGCCGCTGCAGTTCCTGTCGCCGTCATCCTTCAAGGACGACCCCAGTTTTGGTCGCATGGAGGTTTTCCATGACGAAGCGCGGGCCATGCTGGAGGTACAGAATGTTTCAGCAGCAGTGGCCGGCAAGACCCTGACGGTGCAGGTGCGCTATCAGGGGTGTGCCGATGCCGGGTTGTGCTACCCGCCACAGACGGTGAGCGTGCCGGTGACGCTGGTGGCCTCGTCGGCCATGACGCCTGTCTCTGCCGTGCCCGCTGTGGCGGCACCCGTACCTGCCGCTGCTGCCCCGGTCAGTCTTGATGAGGCCGACGGTATTGCCGGCTTTCTCGGCCATGCCAGCCTGCCGCTGGTCCTGCTCACCTTCTTTGCGCTGGGCCTTGGCCTGACGTTCACGCCCTGTGTCTTTCCCATGATGCCCATCCTGTCCGGCCTGATTGCCGGCGAGGACCGTGCCCGTCTCACCATGGGTCATGCCTTCCGGCTGTCGCTGGCCTACGTGCTTGGCATGGCCCTGACCTATGCGCTGGTGGGTACGCTGGTCGGCTATTTTGGCGCCCGCGCCAATGTGCAGCTCTGGCTGCAGACGCCGGCAGTGCTGGTGAGCTTTGCGCTGGTGTTCGTGGTGCTGTCACTGAGCATGTTCGGCTTTTACGAGTTGCAGTTGCCGTCATTCCTGCGTGATCGCATGGACGAGCTGGCGCGACGCCAGCAGGGTGGCCGCATGGCAGGGGTGTTCCTCATGGGCATCCTGTCGGCACTGGTAGTGTCACCCTGCGTGTCGGCACCGCTGGCAGGCACCCTGGTCTATATCAGCTCGACCGGCGATGCTGTGCTGGGTGGCCTGGCCCTGCTGGCGCTGGGCCTGGGCATGGGCACGCCGCTGATCCTGATCGGGACGACGGGGGCCCGTTTGTTGCCGCGTGCCGGTAACTGGATGATCGCCGTCAAGAGCGTGTTTGGCGTGGGCATGCTGGCCGTGGCTATCTGGCTGGTCGCCCGCGTGATTCCCGGCTCGGTGACGTTGCTGCTGTGGGCCCTGTTGCTGGGCGTGTCGGCGGTGTTCATGGGTGCACTGGAGCCTGCTGCGCATGGCATCGAGCGCCTGTGGAAAGGACTGGGCGCACTGATGCTGCTGTATGCCGCTTTCCTGATGGTGGGGGCGCTGACCGGCCAGGACGACCCGCGTCATCCGCTGGCGGCCTTCGCACAGCAACCGGTTGTATCGGCAACCGGGGTGGCACCGTCGCTTGAGGTGGAGTTTGTACGGGTACGCAGCGAGGCCGAGCTGCATGAGCAACTGGCCGTGGCCGCGAGTGCCGGCCAGGAAGCCGTGGTGGATGTCTATGCCGACTGGTGTGTGGCCTGCCAGGACATGTCCCGGACCACCTTCCGCGATGCACGTGTGATCAGGGCGCTGGCGCCGATGCGCCGGCTGCAGCTGGATCTTTCCGACAACACCCCGGCGCAACGCGAGTTGTTGCAGCGACTCAAACTGTACGGTCCGCCAGCCATGCTGTTCTACGACCATAACGGGGATGAAAAACAGGCAATGCGGGTGCAGAGCGAAATCGGTGCCGAGGCCCTGCTGAAGCGGCTGGGGAGCTGACACCCGGTCCGGGTACGGACGGTTGTGGCAATAAAAAAGAGCGCCGGGTGGCGCTCTTTTTTATGGTTCATCGCGGAATACCGGGAAAAGCGGCTTTGATCTTCAAAAAGAAGTAGCTGTTATCCCGGTAACCGTAGGCCATGCGTTTGATGACCTTGATGCGATTGTTGACGCCCTCCAGCAGGCTGGT
>JBASJP010000217.1:0-5711 GCA_049655345.1 Moraxellaceae bacterium | reverse complement strand
AGGACTTCATGGGCTGGATCATTACGAAATACGCCATTACTGCCGCCATGGTGGTGCTGGTTTCGGAAGTTGCCAAGCGCAGTGACAAGCTGGGCGGACTGGTGGCGGCGTTGCCGCTGGTGACCGTGCTGGCGCTGGTCTGGCTGCATGTCGAGCAGCAGCCACCGGAAAAAATTGCCAATCATGCCTGGTACACCTTCTGGTACGTGCTGCCGACCCTGCCCATGTTTCTGGTGTTCCCGCAGTTGCTGCCCCGTATCGGTTTCTGGCCAACCCTGCTGGCCTGCGTCATCATCACCGTCATCTGTTTTGGCCTGTTTGCGCTTGCCTTGCGCCGCGTTGGCATAGAACTTCTCTGATCATTTCTGAACGACTTTTCAAGGAAACCTGTTGTGGCCGGATCCAGCCTGCTTGCCCTGATTGATGACATAGCCACCATTCTCGATGACGTATCGGTGATGACCAAGGTGGCTGCCAAGAAAACGGCCGGCGTGCTGGGCGATGATCTTGCCCTGAATGCCCAGCAGGTGTCGGGAGTGAATGCCGACCGCGAATTGCCGGTGGTGTGGGCGGTGGCGAAGGGCTCATTGTTCAACAAGGTGATTCTCGTGCCGGCGGCGCTGGCCATCAGTGCCTTCATTCCCTGGGCAGTGACGCCGTTATTGATGCTGGGCGGCTTGTTCCTCTGCTTTGAGGGATTTGAAAAGCTGGCGCACAAGTTCCTGCATGACAAGGGCGAGGATGAGGCGCATCACTCCGAACATGTTGCGGCGCTGGTCAATGCCAGTGTCGACATGGTGGCGTTTGAAAAGGAAAAGGTGAAGGGCGCGATACGGACGGATTTCATTCTGTCTGCCGAAATCATTGCGATCACACTGGGTGTGGTTGCCAATGAGGCGTTCATGAAACAGGTGACGGTGCTCTCCGGCATTGCCCTCATCATGACCGTGGGCGTGTACGGTTTTGTGGCGGGCATCGTCAAGCTGGATGATGGCGGTCTTTATCTCAGCCGTCAGACGGGTGACGGTTTTTTACGGAAATTCCAGGTGTCCCTCGGGCGCGGCATTTTGCGTGCAGCTCCCTGGATGATGAAAAGCCTTTCCGTGATCGGTACGGCCGCCATGTTCATGGTGGGTGGCGGTATTCTCACGCACGGCACGCCGGGTGCTCATGACGTTATCCATCATGCCGCAGTGGCGGTGGGGCCGGTTGCAGGTGCCGTGCTGCCAACCCTCATCGATGCCACGACAGGGATTATTGCCGGCGCGCTGGTGCTGGGTGTGGTGATGGCGGCGAGCAAGGTCATGGGCGCCATCAGGTCCTGAAGTGCCCCGGTTTTTCTGACGCAATGCGACGGGTTCAGCCTGCTGACGGGCTGAATACTGTGTCGAGGCTGCACACCTGGTCACGGCCATTCTGCTTGGCACGGTAGAGCCAGGTGTCGGCTTCGTTGATCAGGTCTTCCAGCGTGTAATGGGCATCACGCGCGGCAACACCAAAACTGGCGCGCAGCCATACCGGGTCCGTCATGTTTCCCAGCGGGCGGCTGGCAAATTCCACGCGCAGTCGCTCTGCCATGGCTTGTGCTTCGGCCAGTGTGGTTTCCGGTAGCAGCAGGATGAATTCCTCGCCGCCCCAGCGCGCGGCAATGTCGCCACGGCGGCAGGCATTGTTGACCAGGCTGGCGGCCGCGCGCAGGGCTGCATCACCAGTGCTGTGGCCGTGGGCGTCGTTGATGGCCTTGAAGTGGTCAAGGTCGAGAATGATCAGTGCCAGCGGGCGCTGATGGCGGCGTGCCGTATTCCACAGCCCTTCGGCCTGCTCCATGAAGGCACGACGGTTCAACAGTCCGGTGAGCGGATCAATACGCGCGAGTTCTTCTGCTTTCGCCCGGGCCTTGTCATGCTGGCGCACCAGATAGGCGACGGCGAGCGCCAGCAGTGTGGCCTCCGTCAGCAGGCCCAGTTCGACGGCATGAAACGTGGTCTCGCTGTAGGGAATCCAGCCCCACACGGTGAGTGTGGTGATGAGGGTGCCAGCCATGCCGCTGCAGGCCGCCGCCAGAAAGTAGTAGCCGGCCGCATGCTTGTGGCGTGCAGATTCCCAGCCCAGCAGCACCATGCTGGTGGTAAACACCAGCGTAAAGCTGAATGACAGCAAGGCGGCTTCGCGCTGCCGGTCAAAGGCGATGATGATGGCCATCAGGGTGCAGATGGCAAGGCAGATGCTGCGCAACTGTTGCGCCCGCCGTGGCGCATGGCGCGGCAACTCAAGAAAGTCACTGGCAAAGCGCAGGCCGCTGCAGGCGAACGCGACCATCAGCACCAGGATCACATAACGTTGCAGGCCCTGCCATTCCGGCCACAGCCAGACGTAGCCATGTCCCGTATAGGCCAGGTTCATCAGGATGAACAGGCCGAGGTAAATGGAGTAGTCGCGATGACTGCGCTGGCGCAGGCCCAGATACAGCATGGCGTTATACGCCACCAGCGCGAGCAGGAAGCCGTAAATCATGCCGTAGCCATAATGCTGGCGCAGAGCATGCCGGGTCGCCTGATCGGGTGTCAGTATGCGCAACGGCAGCAGCAGGGGATCAGGCGTGTCGGCGCGGATGAACAGCTCGGTACGGCCGGGGCCGAAGTCGTGCCCGAAGACATAACCCATGCCGGGGGTTGGGCGCATGAACAGCGCACTGGAGTCCCCGGCGGTCTGGTGCAGGACAATCCTGCCGTTGTGCACCAGATAAAGGTCCAGACGATCAATCCACGACGTACCGATCATCAGCCGGCGTGGCAGCGCGACTGTGCCGGGATTGTCCAGTGTCAGTGTGGCCCATACCGGCTGTGTGCCAATACCCATGGAAGGCACGTTGGCGTTGCTCGGGCGGAAGGCGCCATCACGTGACAGTTGCCGGACCAGATTGATGCCCAGCGGTCCGCTGCTTTCCTGCAGCAACAACAGGTGTTTGCCTAGTGGCTGGCTTGAGGGGGCATCCAGACGGTACTGGTCCGCGTGCGCCAGGGACGCAGACAGCAGCAGGCACAGCACGACGAGCATGCAGAAAGTGCGCGCATACGCTGTGTGCATGGTGTGAGGGTGCGTTGTCATGGCGGGCAATGTCCGTACCGGGACCGTGGTCAACAGTCTATTCCGCGTTAGCGACGCTGGATAGCACTACGAAGGTATAGCACTCGTGCAGTGCCAGGCGTCATGTCCCGGCCCTGCACGAGCAGTATTTACTCCGCGCCAGAAGGTCAAAAGGGGTCGGAGTGATTTAAAACTATTGTCAGTGACGGTCAGGCCAGCGCCATAGCGTCCTCCGGCTCTTTTTTACTCCCCTTTTTTCTCCCTCAGTGGCCTGATGCCGCATCACGCTGTATCAGTCTGCGCGTGTAGATCAGAAAATCATCGAGGTGTTTTTCGATAATGGCGACCGTAATGGGGAGCTGCAGCTGTTGGTAATCGTGTACTGCGATATTGCGAAAGCCGACCATGCGTTTGAGTACATCCGCCAGGCCGGCATCTATCCAGCCGGCCACTGCCAGCAAGGTAAACACATCTCGCGCGCTTTGCGGTACGCCAAGGCGTTCACGCCGGATCAGATGTTGTCCCATATCCAGTGCGGCCTCGCAGGCACGCTGGATATTCAGAATGGCGGCGTCCTGTCGGGTAAGATCAGTGGCGAAGGTGGCGGGATTGCGTGCATATTCTTCTCGCGCCCGTGCCACACAACGCTCAATGGTGGCGGCCTTGTTGATGATGACATCATCACTGCCCGGTTTAGCGGCCATACACCGTTCCCTCGCGTTGAATATCCGCCAACAAGGCGGCGCGTGCCGTATCGAGCTCTGTTTTTTCGCTCAGGATAACGCTCTCGAAGATCGCGGCTTGCACATTTTTTTCCCACAGTCGTGTGCCCGTGGTGATGATCTGATATTGCATGACGGTGGAGGCTGCGCGCAAATCCAGCAGGTCGACTTCGCATCCCGCTAATCCTGCCAGCGTTTGCGCCAGCTCCCACAAACGCACCGGTTCGGCGATGCCAGCCACTAGCACGGCTAGATCAAGATCGCTGGCCGGCCCTGCCGTGCCCTGTGCCTGGCTGCCAAATACATACACCGCCAACAGCTCGGGGAGCTGTGTCTGCAGGGTGGTGACGATCTGTTCGTTGGAAATGAGGGTGGCCATCAGGGTTCCCTGCTTTTGCTGCTTATTCAGCTTCCGGCAACCGGAAAAAATACTGCCGGTAATAGCGCAGCTCGGCAATCGAGTCACGGATGTCGTCCATTGCCTGGTGCGAGCTGTGTTTGGTGAAGTTGTTCATCAGGTCCGGGTACCAGCGGCGGGCCAGCTCCTTCACCGTGCTCACGTCCAGGTTGCGGTAGTGGAAGAAGGCTTCCAGCTTTGGCATGGTCCTGTAGAGAAAGCGGCGGTCCTGGCAGATGGAGTTGCCGCACATGGGTGATTTGCGCGGATCAACAAAGCGGCTCAGGAACTCGATGGTCTGAGCCTCGGCCTCGGCTTCATCGATCTTGCTGCGGCGCACCCGCTCAACCAGTCCGGAATTGCCATGCTGGCGCGTATTCCACTCGTCCATGGCATTGAGCGTGATGTCTTTCTGGTGGATGGCGTACACCGGCCCTTCCGCGAGGACATTCAGGTTGGCATCCGTGACAATGGTGGCAATCTCGATGATGCGGTCCTTGTCCGGGTCCAGTCCGGTCATCTCCAGATCAATCCAGACCAGATTTCCCTCTTTATTGTTGCTGCTCATGCGGTGCTCCAATGTCAAAATGCGGCGTAACAGATGTTTCCTATATAGTCGGGATCATAGCAGACCGTCGGCCTTCGCCGCGCCCGTATCCGTGTGCCAGGAGCTTCATGAGCAAACGCAAACTCACCCGCCAGCAATCCCATCGCATCCAGCGCATCCAGGACGAGCGCATTGCCCGTGCCGGCAAGCGCGAGGCCGCGGCCAGCGCCCTGCTGGAAAGTGGCGAGCTGGCGTCGGAGGAAGAGGGGCTGGTGATTGCGCATTACGGCACCCAGCTGGATATCGAGGCGGTGGGCGGCGAGCGTGCCGGCGAGGTGTTCCGTTGCCATCTGCGTGCCAATCTCGAGCATCTGGTCACCGGTGACCGCGTCATCTGGCAGGCTGCGCTCAAGCGCGAGGAAGGGCGGGATGCAATCGGTGTCGTGACCGCACTGCAGCCGCGCGAAACGCTGCTGGTGCGGCCGGACCCGTACGGCAAGCTCAAGCCGGTCGCCGCCAACATTGACTGCATCCTGCTGGTGATTGCGCCGTTTCCCGAGCCGTCGGCGCTGCTGGTGGACCGTTATCTGGTCGCCTGCGAGCTGACCGGCATTCGCCCGGTGATCCTGCTCAACAAGGCCGATCTCATCACGCCGGAGGCGGCGCCGGCACTGGATGCGATGCTCGCCGAGTACACCGCCATCGGCTACGAGGTGCGCAAGATCAGCGCCAGTACCGGCCAGCTGGAAGACCTGAAGGCCCTGATCGGCACGCAGACCGTGGTGTTTGTCGGGCAGTCGGGGGTGGGCAAGTCGTCGATCATCAATGTGCTGCTGCCGGAGGCGGCGCAGAAGGTGAGTTCGATTTCCGATGCCTCCAAACTGGGGCAGCACACCACCACCACGGCCCGCCTGTTTCATTTGCCGGACGGGGGCGACCTGATCGACTCGCCCGGCAT
>JBASJP010000216.1:0-6505 GCA_049655345.1 Moraxellaceae bacterium | reverse complement strand
ATGATCGGTGTCGGTATCGCCATGCTGCTGCTGTTCGCCAACCCGTTCATCAAGTAATTCGGCTTTTTTGCGAATTGTTTCCGGCCGCAATCCGGCGGCGGGAAAAATGAATTGAGGTGATAGCGTGAACATCAATGCAACCCTGATCGGGCAAGCCATTGCGTTTGCGGTCTTCGTCTGGTTCTGCATGAAGTTCGTATGGCCGCCGGTAACGGCAGCCCTCGCAGAACGTCAGAAGAAGATTGCTGAAGGCCTGAACGCTGCCGACAAGGCACAGCGTGATCTGGAAACGGCTCATGCGCAGGTTGGTGAAGAAATGAAGGCTGCCAAGGCTCAGGCCGCAGCTCTCATTGACCAGGCCAACAAGCGTGCCAATCAGATGGTGGAAGAGGCCAAGGCCCAGGCCGCCGCTGAAGGTGAGCGTCAGATTGCACAGGCGCGTGCCCAGATCGAGCAGGAAATGGCGGGTGCCCGTGACGCTCTGCGTACACAGGTCGCTGCTCTGGCTGTTGCCGGTGCCGAGAAGATTCTCGAAGCACAGGTGGACGCCAAGGCCCATGCCGGCATGCTCGACAAGCTGGCCGCCGAGCTCTAATCCAAAGGCGCACTGACATGGCAGAACTGACCACTGTAGCGCGGCCTTATGCTAAGGCAGCGTTTGAATTCGCCCGCGATGCTGGCAAGCTGGCCGACTGGTCCGCAATGCTGGCGCTGGCCGCTGGCATAGCGAGTGATGAAGACTTCGCTCGTTATGTTGCGCGTCCGACGCTGACCGCTGAACAGCAGACCGAGGCCTTCCTGAAGGCTGCCGGTGACAAGCTGACAGCGGACGCTCGCAATTTTGTGAGCGAGCTTGTGCACAACAAGCGTATCGAGGCACTGCCGGCGATTGCCGACCTGTTCGAAGCGTTCCGCGCCGAACTGGAGCAGTCTGCTGCGGTTGTCGTAACTTCCGCGTTCGAGTTAAACGATGCACAGCGTCAGACGCTGGCAGCGAAGCTCGGCCAGAAGCTCGGCCGCAAGATCGCCATTGATGAAGTGATATTGGATCGCGCCCTGATTGGTGGCGTGGTCATCCGCTCCGGCGATCTGGTCATCGACGCCTCCGTGCGCGGCAAGCTGAACAAGCTTGCGGCCACCCTGAATTCTTGAGTTTGAGGAAACGAGCATCATGTCTCAGCATCTGAATCCCTCCGAGATCAGTGAACTGATCAAGAGCCGCATCACGGATCTGAACGCATCCGCTGAAGCGCGTAACGAAGGCACTATCGTCAGCGTCTCCGACGGTATCGTGCGCATCCACGGCCTCGCCGATGTGATGTACGGTGAAATGATCGAGTTCGACGGCGGCCTTTACGGCATGGCGCTGAACCTCGAGCAGGATTCCGTTGGTGCCGTGGTGCTCGGTAGCTACCAGAGCCTGCAGGAAGGCCAGAAGGCCCGTTGCACCGGCCGTATTCTGGAAGTGCCGGTTGGCCCGGAACTGCTCGGCCGCGTGGTCGATGCCCTGGGTACACCAATCGACGGCAAGGGCCCGGTTAACGCCAAGCTCACCGATGCAGTGGAAAAAGTGGCACCTGGCGTGATCTGGCGTAAGTCGGTGGACCAGCCGGTGCAGACCGGTTACAAGTCCGTTGATGCCATGATCCCCGTTGGCCGTGGCCAGCGCGAACTGATCATTGGCGACCGTCAGACCGGCAAGACCGCGATGGCGATTGACGCGATCATCGCGCAGAAGGACTCCGGCATTAAGTGTGTGTATGTGGCTATCGGTCAGAAGCAGTCGACCATCGCCAACGTGGTGCGCAAGCTCGAAGAGTTTGGCGCCTTGGCTTACACCACTGTGGTGGCTGCCTCCGCTTCCGAATCCCCGGCGCTGCAGTTCCTGGCACCGTATTCCGGTTGCACCATGGGCGAATACTTCCGTGATCGTGGCGAAGACGCCCTGATCATTTATGACGATCTGTCCAAGCAGGCTGTTGCCTACCGCCAGATCTCCCTGCTGCTGCGCCGTCCGCCAGGACGTGAAGCCTATCCCGGCGACGTGTTCTATCTCCACAGCCGTCTGCTGGAACGTGCTTCGCGCGTGTCGGAAGAATACGTGGAAAAGTTCACCAACGGTGAAGTGAAGGGCAAGACCGGTTCGCTGACCGCTCTGCCGATCATTGAAACCCAGGCAGGTGACGTGTCCGCATTCGTGCCGACCAACGTGATCTCCATCACCGATGGCCAGATCTTCCTGGAAAGCAGCCTGTTCAACGCCGGCATCCGTCCAGCCGTGAACGCCGGTATCTCGGTGTCGCGTGTGGGTGGTGCAGCGCAGACCAAGATCATCAAGAAGCTGGCCGGTGGTATCCGTACCTCGCTGGCCCAGTACCGTGAACTGGCAGCATTCGCCCAGTTCGCTTCTGATCTGGACGAAGCAACCCGCAAGCAGCTTGAGCACGGTCAGCGCGTTACCGAGCTGATGAAGCAGAAGCAGTATGAGCCGATGGGCATTGCAGAAATGGCCCTGTCCATTTATGCCGCCAACGAAGGCTATCTGGTTGATGTTGCCGTGAACAAGGTGCTGCCGTTTGAAGCAGCCCTGCATGCCTACTTCAATGCCGAGCACAAGGCACTGATGGACAAGATCAATGCCACTGCCGACTGGAATGGCGAGATCGAAGGCCAGTTCAAGGCCGGCATCGAGAAGTTCAAGGCGACCCAGAGCTGGTAATCCCTGCGCGCGCCCTGCTGCAAGGCGGGGCGCTGCAAGGCTGAATCGGTTCGGCACAAAGTTCGGCAAGAGATTTGAAACATGGCCAGCTTGAAAGAAATTCGCAGCAAGGTCGCCAGCATCAAGAGCACGCAGAAGATTACTAAAGCGATGCAATTGGTGGCAGCGTCCAAGATGCGCCGCGCACAGGAGCGTATGCTCAAGGGCAAGCCTTACGCACAAAAAATGCGTCAGGTGATTGCGCATCTGTCGCAGGCGACACCGGAATACAAGCACCCCTATATGGCGGAGCGTCCGGTCAAGCGTGTGGGCTTTATTGTGGTGTCGAGTGACCGTGGTCTTTGCGGCGGCCTCAACATCAACCTGTTCAAGAAAACGGCACAATCCGTGCGCGATTTTCACGAGCAGGGTGTGGAAGTCGAGTTTTGCCTGATCGGCACCAAGGCCATCACGTTCTTCAAGAGCGTTGGCGGCAAGGTGGTGGCGGTCAAGACTCAACTGGGTGATGCACCTTCGCTTGACCAGCTCATCGGTACGGTCAAGGTGATGCTCGATGCCTACGACAACGGCAGCATCGATCGTCTTTACCTGGTGTACAACGAGTTCGTGAACACGATGACGCAGAAGCCGAACGTGCAGCAGCTGCTGCCGCTGGCTGCCGAAGAAAAACTGGCCCTGCAGAAGCGTGATCACAACTGGGATTATCTCTATGAGCCGGATGCCAAGCATCTGCTCGACGCACTCTTCCTGCGTTTCATTGAGTCCCAGGTGTATCAGGGTGTGGTGGAAAACATTGCCTGTGAACAGGCGGCGCGTATGGTGGCAATGAAGTCTGCTACCGACAACGCCGGTGATTTGATCCGTTCGCTGCAGCTTGTGTACAACAAGGTGCGTCAGGCAGCGATCACCCAGGAAATTTCGGAAATCGTCGGTGGTGCTGCTGCCGTTTAAGGCAGGGCATCATCAAAAAAGTTTTGCGAGTTTGAGAGGATAAACCCATGAGCAGCGGTCGTATTGTCCAGATCATCGGCGCCGTTATCGACGTCGAATTCCCGCGTGACACCGTACCCAAAGTGTATGAAGCACTGACGGTCGATGGCAAGGCCACCACGCTGGAAGTACAGCAGCAGCTGGGTGATGGTGTGGTGCGTACCATTGCCATGGGCTCCACCGAAGGCCTGAAGCGCGGCCTGACGGTGACCAACACTGGTGCCCCGATTTCCGTGCCGGTTGGCGTGAAAACGCTGGGCCGCATCATGGATGTGCTGGGTCGTCCCATCGACGAAGCCGGCCCGATTGGCGAGCAGGAACGTCTGGCCATTCACCGCAAGGCGCCGACCTATGCCGAACAGGCAGGTGGCAACGAGCTGCTGGAAACCGGTATCAAGGTGATCGATCTGCTCTGCCCGTTTGCCAAGGGCGGTAAGGTGGGTCTGTTCGGTGGCGCCGGCGTCGGCAAGACCGTGAACATGATGGAACTCATCAACAACATCGCCAAGGCACACAGCGGTCTGTCCGTGTTTGCCGGCGTGGGTGAGCGTACCCGTGAAGGCAACGACTTTTACCACGAAATGAAAGATTCCGGCGTGGTAGACAAGGTTGCGATGGTGTACGGCCAGATGAACGAGCCTCCAGGAAACCGTCTGCGTGTGGCCCTGACCGGTCTCACCATGGCCGAATACTTCCGTGACGAAAAAGACCCTGCCACCGGCAAGGGCCGTGACGTGCTGCTGTTCGTGGACAACATCTACCGCTACACGCTGGCCGGTACCGAAGTGTCCGCTCTGCTTGGCCGTATGCCGTCTGCCGTGGGCTACCAGCCAACACTCGCCGAAGAAATGGGCGTGCTGCAGGAACGTATTACATCGACCAAGAACGGTTCGATCACCTCCATCCAGGCCGTGTACGTGCCTGCCGATGACTTGACCGACCCGAGCCCGGCGACCACCTTCGCCCACCTTGACGCGACCGTCGTGCTGTCCCGTGACATCGCCTCGCTGGGTATCTACCCTGCTGTGGACCCGCTGGATTCCACTTCCCGCCAGCTCGATCCGCTGGTGGTGGGTGAAGAACACTACAACGTGGCCCGTGGCGTGCAGACTGTGCTGCAGCGTTACAAGGAACTGAAGGACATCATCGCGATTCTGGGGATGGACGAACTGTCTGAAGAAGACAAGCTCGTGGTGTACCGTGCTCGTAAGATCCAGCGTTTCCTGTCGCAGCCATTCCACGTTGCCGAAGTGTTCACTGGCTCGCCCGGCAAGTACGTTTCCCTCAAGGAAACCATCCGTGCGTTCAAGGGCATTCTCGCTGGCGATTACGACAGCATGCCGGAACAGGCGTTCTACATGGTCGGCACCATCGACGAAGCCATCGAAAAGGCCAAGAAGCTCTAATCGATTGCGGAAGGCGGGCTCCGTGTTGCGGCGCCCGTCATGCTTCCTGATGAGGAAATGAACATGGCACATACCATCAATTGCGATATCGTCAGCGCGACCGAGTCCATCTTTGGTGGCAAGGTCACGATGCTGGTGGCGCATGGTGTTCAGGGCGACCTCGGCATTCTGCCTGGCCATGCCCCGCTGCTGACCCAGCTTAATCCGGGTCCGGTGCGCGTGACCAAGGAAGACGGGTCGGAAGAGGTTTATTACGTGTCTGGCGGCGTACTGGAAGTGCAGCCAAGCATCGTGACCATTCTGGCTGACCACGCTGTCCGTGCACATGACGTGGACGAAGCAGCGGCTGAAGAGGCGCGCAAGATGGCTCTGGCTGCCCTGCAGAACCAGAAGGGCGAGATGGAAACATCGACAGCTCTTGCTGCACTGGCAGAAGCTGCCGCCCAGTTGCGTACCCTGCAACAGATGAAGAATCGCGCTGGCCGCGGCTGATTGCTGCGGGCGCATGAAAGCGCAGTCGAAAAAGGGTAGCCTAGGCTACCCTTTTTGTTTTTTGGTTAGGCCGTTTGTTCAGGCATTCAACGGCCAGGGAATACGCTGATGGAACTGAATGTAGTCATTCTCGCGGCAGGCAAGGGCACCCGCATGAAGTCGGTGCTGCCCAAGGTCATGCAGCCTCTGGCCGGGCGTCCGTTGCTGCGGCATGTGGTCGACACGGCGAAGGCGCTGTCGGCGGCACGCACACTGGTGGTGTACGGGCATGGCGGTGATCTGGTGCAGCGTGCCTTTGCAGCAGAGCCGTTGCTGTGGGCCGAGCAGGCGGAGCAGAAGGGTACCGGTCATGCTGTGCAGATGGCACTGCCGCAGTTGCCGGCCACGGGCCGCACACTGATCCTGTATGGCGATGTGCCACTGACTACCACCGCAACGCTGGGCCGCCTGATCGAACGCGTGGCCAGCGAAGCGGTCATGGGCCTCATTACACTGGTCATGGACAATCCTGCCGGCTATGGCCGCATCGTGCGCGATGCCGGTGGTGCAGTGGTGCGCATCGTCGAGCAGAAGGATGCGAGTGACGATGAAAAGAAAATCCGCGAAGTGAACACCGGTATTTTCTGTGTGCCGAATGTGCTGCTGCACAAGTGGCTGCCGGCACTGCAAAGCAACAATGCGCAGGGTGAGTATTACCTGACCGACATCATTGCCATGGCAGCGGCTGAAAATGTCCGTATTGAAACGGTGCAGCCGGAGCAGTCGTGGGAAGTGGATGGCATCAACGACAAGCTGCAGCTGTCGGCGCTGGAGCGTGTGCACCAGCGGGTACTGGCGGACAATCTGATGCGTGGCGGCGTCACCCTGATTGATCCGGCGCGGCTGGATATTCGTGGCA
>JBASJP010000215.1:0-2792 GCA_049655345.1 Moraxellaceae bacterium | reverse complement strand
ACCTGGTGTTCAAGCCGGAAGAGGTGGCCCAGGAACTCCGTGTGGTCATGGAGGAGCGCCGGCAGCGCACCGATGACAATCCCCAGTCGCTGGCACTGGAGCGTTTTCATGCACTGGCCTGGCTGACCAGTTCCAGTCGTCAGCCCACCGTGGGCTGGATGCGTGATCTGGAGGCGCTGACTCTCGATGATCTGAAGAAGTGGTACGACACCTGGTATTCGCCCAATAACGCCACACTGGTCATTGCCGGCGATGTTGATCCGGCGGAGGTACGTGCGCTGGCCGACCGCTATTTTGCGGCTATCCCTTCGCATCCCCTGCCGCGGGTGCAGCCACCGCGCGAGCTCGCCGAGCCTGGCGAGCGGCAGATGACGTTGCGCCTGCCGGGCAAGGTGCCGGCCCTTTATCTGGGGTTCAATGTGCCGTCCCGTCATACCGGCCTGCCCGGTGAAGCCGAGGCCCTGCGTCTGCTGGCCGGGGTGCTGGACGAAGGCTTCAGTGCCCGCCTGGAAACCCGGCTGGTGCGTGAGCAGCGCGTCGCGGCGGCCGTCAGTTCCGGTTATGACGCGTTTGCGCGCGGCGATACCCTGTTTGTGGTGACTGCCGTACCTGCGCCGGGCAAGACGCTTGATGAAGTACAGGTCGCGTTGCTGGCCGAAATCGAAAAGCTGAAAACGGAAACCGTCACGGCAGAAGAGTTGCAGCGCGTGTTTGCCGGGCTGCTGGCCGAGGATGTGTTCTCCCGCGATTCCGTGCGTGAACAGGCCTCCAGCATTGGTCGTCTTGAAAGTGTGGGTTCGTCGTGGCGCGCCCTGGAGGAGTGGCCGCAGGCCTTGCGCGCAATTACCCCGGAATCCGTGCAACAGGCAGCGGGGCGCTGGCTGGTGCCGGCACGCCGTACGCTGCTCCGGCTGGAGCCGTCTGAACTGGCTGCGGGAGCATTGCCATGAAGCAGGGTATTTTCGCGACGCTTGTTCTGGGGGGCTCGCTGTTGCTGGGGGCGACACCGGCCGAAGCGTCAAAGGCTGGTAATGTGGCCGCGGGCCCGGTGACCTCGCTTGAGCGTCTGGACAGCCCCAGGGCATTGTCATCAGCACCCTTGAGCCGCCGTCACTTTGCCATCGAGTCATGGACAACCGCTAACGGGGCCCGCGTGCTTTTTGTCCGTGCCGACGAATTGCCCATGCTGGATGTCCGCCTGGTGTTTGATGCGGGTGCGGCCCGCGATGGCGAGCTGGGAGGACTGGCCTCCTCGGTCAGTCGCATGCTGGATGAAGGCACTGCGTCGCGCGATACGTCTGCGATTGCTGCTGCTTTCGAGCAGGTGGGCGCCAGCTACAGTGCGTCTGCGCATCGCGACATGGCGGTGGCGGAGTTGCGGGTGCTGAGTGATCCGGCCTTCCGCGAGCCGGCACTGGCGGTGTTTGCCGACGTAGTGGCACATCCGGCGTTTCCGGCCGAGCCCTTTGCGCGCATCCAGCAGGGTAGTGAAGTGGGGCAACAGCAGCAGGAGCAGTCCCCGGCTGCCCTGGCCAGCCGCCTGTTTTACCAGAATGTGTACGGCAAGCATCCCTATTCCCAGCCGCCCTCCGGCACCCGCACCACGCTGGCAAGGCTGGCCCGGGACGATCTGGCACGGTTTCATCAGCGCTTTTATGTGGCACGTAACCTGACGATTGCCCTGGTGGGCGATCTTGATCGCGCCACGGCCGAGAAAGTGGCTGATGATCTCAGTGCGGCCCTGCCGGCGGGGGAGCCTGCTCCGGCACTGCCAGAAGTGCCGCCACTGAAAAAGGCGCGGCACCTGCATCACGAGTTTCCGTCGCAACAGACACATATCCTGCTGGGCGCCGCCGGGATCAGTCGCAGTGATCCGGACTTCTACGCATTGCTGGTTGGCAACGAGATTCTGGGTGGTGGCGCGTTCACATCGTTGCTGATGCGGGAGCTGCGCCAGAAGCGAGGGCTGACCTACGGCGTGTATTCAGGATTCACGCCAATGCGTGCAGAGGGGCCGTTCCTGATCAGCCTGTCGACGCGCAGCGACCAGCGTGATGAGGCCTTGCGGCTGACGCGCCAGATACTTACGGACTTCGTGAAGCAGGGTCCGGATGAGGCGGCCGTGCGTGAGGCCAAGACCAGCATTGTGCAGGGCTTTCCCATGAGCGCCTCCAGTAACGCCAGCATTGTGGGTTACCTGGGCGCCATCGGTTTTTACGGCTTGCCGCTGGATTATCTGGATCAGTACCTGGCACGCATCGAGGCTGTTACGCCCGACGACATTCGTGCGGCGTTTCGCCGGCATGTGCAGCCGGATCGCCTGATGGCCATCACGGTCGGAAAATCAACGCCATGAGCCGGCCCGGCAGCAGCAACACCCTGCGCATCGTTGGCGGGAAGTGGCGCAGCCGGCGCCTGCGTTTTGTCGACGCCGAGGGCCTGCGCCCCACGCCGGACCGGGTCCGGGAAACACTGTTCAACTGGCTGCAGTTTGAGATTCCGGGGGCACACTGTCTGGATGCATTCGCCGGCAGCGGGGCCCTCGGCTTCGAGGCACTCTCGCGTGGTGCCGCCTCTGTGGTCATGATGGAGCGTCAGCGACCGCAGTACCAGGCATTGCAGCAAGCGGCCACGGAGTTGGGTGCTGAAGACGCCCGCCTGTTGTGTGGGGATGCAGCGTCCCTGCTGGCCAGCCCCGGCGACTGGCGACCGCTGAATGGCTTTGATGTCGTGTTTCTGGATCCGCCGTATAACAAGGGGCTGGTGGCATCCACGGTCAGTACGCTGCTGCG
>JBASJP010000214.1:0-1935 GCA_049655345.1 Moraxellaceae bacterium | reverse complement strand
GTTTTCACCCTTCCAGCGGAAGGTGTCGCCTGTACGGTCAACAAACTGGGCGTGACGGAAGCCGATGTCGCGCAGCAAGTCACCGGTGTTGAAATAGCGGTCGCCCTTCACAAACACGTCGCGCAGGATGCAGGCTTCGTTCTTGGCCGGGTCGGTGTAGCCGTCGAAAGGCGTCTTGTCGGTGATTTCCGCAATCATCAGGCCGGCTTCACCTTTCTTGATCTTGCGCATCAGGCCGTCTTTGCCACGTACCGGCTGCTCGTTTTCCTTGTCGTATTCGACAAGGGCGTAGGGCAGTGGGCAGAAGCCGACAGTATTGTCGAAGTTGAAGATGTTGGAGAAGCCGATGTTGCCTTCGGAAGAGGCATACAGCTCGAGCACCTGCTCGATGCCGAAGCGTTCCTTGAACGGTGTCCAGATGCCGGGACGCAGGCCGTTGCCGATAATCTTGCGAACCAGATGATCGCGGTCGTTGGGTTTAGCCGGCAACTCATTCAGGTAGCGGCAAAGCTCACCCACATAGCCAATGGCCGTGGCGCGATATTTGCGGCAATCGTCCCAGAACTCGCGGGCAGAAAACTTGCGACGCATGGCCACACCGGCACCGCCGGCCAGAGCCGACCCCCAGCATATGCACAGGCCGGTGGCGTGATATAAGGGCAGGGTGACGTAGATGACATCGGTCTTGTCCATCTGCACGGTGTAGCCGAAAGCGCCATAGGCCTTCATCCAACGGCCATGCGAGAAGATGGCTGCCTTGGGCATACCGGTGGTGCCAGACGTATAGATATAGAAGAGGCCGTCGTTACGATAGATCTGGTTCGTGGTGGCCGGATTGTAGGACGGCTGGGCACTGATTTCGGTGGCGAGATTATGAAAGCCAGCGGGAGCTGTGCCTGGTGTCTTCAGGGTGTTGTCGTCGGCCAGCCAGAACAGTTTGCTGCTTTCCAGATCGAGGTCACCCAGGACTGCACTGAAGTTGCTGACCAGTTCATCACCCACAATCGCCACCTTGGGCTTTACCAGATTGACGCTGTGCGTGAGCACCTTGCCGGTCTGGGAAGTATTCACCATCGCGGAAATCACGCCGATCTTGCCGAGGGCGGTCACAATGGCCAGCAGCTCGGGACGGTTCTCTACATAGACGGCAACCACATCACCTTTTTGCAGCCCCTTGGCCAGGAAATAATGGGAAATCCGGTTAGCCCACTGGTTAAACTGGGTGTAGGTAAGGCGGGTATCCCTGTAAAGAATGGCGGTGCCATGCGGATTTTCCCGAGTGGCTTTTTCCACGCACCAGCCAAGGCCAACAGGAACTGTGGCGTTGGTGCTGGCGGCCATCTTGAAGCCCACCAGCATTTTGGGGAGTTTTGGGGTGATGGCGGCCAGTTTGCGGGCAAATGCCAAGGGCGTGATGATGTCGTGATGGCTCATGTTTATATGTGTCCTCGGTGGCCCGTACTGTTGGGAGCGGACTCCGCTGGCTGTTTGCGGGGAGTTGACCGGGGGAGTGACGCACCGGTCGCAAATGTGCGCATAAGGTACCTTCCCCCCGGGACGGCTTCAAGTCGTTGACAGTTCTGAATGTTACAATTGCACTCCATTTGGCCCGAATTGACTGCTCAGTCGAGGAAAAAGTCGCGTTGAAGCTTGTCTTCGTTGCCAGGGATGCAACTGTAGGAGCTGAGGTCGGTAATGCCGATGCGGGCGAGGGCCTGTTCATCCAGCAGGCTCTGTCCGGTCAACTCACCACGGGCAGTGACCAGGATGGCGTGGGCGGCATCTGCCATGATTTCCGGCTTGCGGCAGACCTGAACCGCGCCATCGCCGCCCAGATTGACCTCGACCGCTGCGGTGGCGATGTAGGTGGCCGGCCACAGAGTATTGCAGGAAATACCGTAGTCACGGAACTCCTCGGCCATGCCCAGCGTGAGG
>JBASJP010000213.1:0-3137 GCA_049655345.1 Moraxellaceae bacterium | reverse complement strand
CTAATGGCGCGCTCAGGCACGATGGCCACCGCCTCATGGGTCGCATCATCAACGACAGTCAGGCTCTTGATCACGCGACCCTCCGCCGTGCGGTCGAACACAAAGTCCATCGACCACACCTGATTGGCCGCCACCGGACGATTCAGTGGACAACGATCCGATACGGGTATTTTCTTGCGCTTGCGTCGACGCACCTGCAACGCAGCCTCTGCATACAGGCGTTCCACACGTTTGTGGTTAACGATCAGGCCTGCCTGACGCAATTTCAGGTAAATCATGCCGGCACCATATCGGCGATGCCGATGGGCCAAGGCAAGGATCTGCTCCCGCAATGCCACATTGCGGTCAGCTGCCGGCCGGTAGCGGTAGGCACTCGCGCTTATCCTAGCTATCCGAAGGGCTCGCCGCTCCGACAGTCCGCGCTCGGTCAGGTAGCACACCAGCTGGCGCCGGGCCGGTGCGCTTACCATTTTTTTCGGAGAGCCTCCTTGATGATTTCATTCTCAAGCAGGGATTCGGCCAACAACTTCTTCAGGCGTGCATTCTCGGTATCTAGCTCTTTCAGGCGCTTGGCCTCTGGGACACTCATGCCGCCGAACTTGGCTTTCCACAGGTAATAACTGGCTTCCGAGAATCCATGTTTCCGGCAAAGCTCCTTGATCGGCAGCCCCGCCTCGGCCTCCCGCAGGAAGCCAATGATCTGTTCCTCGGTGAATCGCTTCTTCATGTCCAATCTCCTCAGGGGTAAATTGGACTCTAAAGTCAGGCGCTACTCAAATCGGGGGGACGTCGGGGCTTCGGTTATGCCTGCATCCTAAGTGGGACAATTTCGGCGCTTGCCTTCAATTTATCCAGATAATCCGCCCACTCCTGCATCATTTTCCTTCGCTCAGGCAAATGCTTGGTCCGATTGTAGGCTCAGCCATGCATATCCAGGACTTGGTGGGCTTGGCGGTTTCGATGGTTCGCGAGCTGATAGTCGCCATGTGAGTAACTATCTGGAGAGTTACTCACAGAGGGTCTGGATTGCAATGAGCCAGCTTGGACTCGATTGGACAAGAAACGCTGTATTTGCAGGGGTTTTAGCGATGATTTTGGACTTCGCTGAGCCTCTTTGATCCCTCCGGTGGTGCCGAGAGTCGGAATCGAACCGACACGCCCTCACGGGCAACGGATTTTGAGTCCGCCGCGTCTACCAGTTCCGCCATCCCGGCCGGAAGGAACGGCGATTATACGGACAGACCGGAATCCTGCAATGGTGGCGTTGCATCCTTTATACTGCGCGACCCGGTTTTCACTCAGTCCTTGTCCCGCCCATGAAACGCAGCGATTTCCATTTTGACCTGCCCGATGCCCTGATCGCCCGGTACCCGGCGGTGCAGCGTACCGGCTCGCGCCTGTTGCAGGTTGACGGCCCGGCAGGCAGCTGGCACCACGGCCTGTTTACCGATATCGAAGCCTTGCTCAAGCCCGGCGATCTGCTGGTGATGAACGATACCCGCGTGATTCCGGCCCGCCTGTTCGGCCAGAAGGACTCCGGGGGCAAGGTCGAGGTGCTGGTGGAGCGTATCGTGGGCACGCATGTGGCACTGGTTCACCTGCGTGCCAGCAAGTCACCAAAGGCGGGAGCCCTGCTGCATTTCCCGGGTAACGTGCAGGTACTCATGGAAGACCGTGAGGAGGATCTGTTCCGCCTGCGCTTCCCGGTGCCGGTCCTCGACTACCTGCACCAGCATGGTGAAGTGCCCTTGCCGCCGTATTTCCAGCGCGCGCCCGAGGCGAGTGACAGCGAGCGCTACCAGACGGTCTACGCCCATCCCGAAAAGGCCGCCTCGGTGGCAGCCCCCACCGCCGGGCTGCATTTTGATGAAGCCATGTTGACGCGGCTGGAACAGAAGGGAATCCGGCGTGCCTGCGTCACGCTGCATGTCGGTGCCGGCACATTCCGGCCGGTGCGTGCCGATGATATTCGCGATCACCAGATGCACAGTGAGTGGTTGTGCGTGCCAGAGGAAACAGCAGCACTGGTGCGTGAGACCAAAGCGCGAGGTGGGCGCGTAGTCGCGGTCGGAACGACCAGCGTGCGTTCGCTGGAGTCCGCTGCCAATAACGCTCCTGCAGGCGAGTTGATTACTGCGTTTGAAGGTGAAACAGCGATCTTCATTCATCCCGGCTACGAGTGGCGGGTGGTGGATGCACTGCTGACCAATTTCCATTTGCCCGAGTCCACCCTTCTCATGCTGGTCTGTGCGTTTGCGGGCCATGACACGGTGATGGCGGCGTATCGCGAGGCTGTGGCACAGCACTACCGTTTTTTCAGTTATGGCGATGCGATGTTCCTGACGCGGCGCTCCTGAGTATGTGAAGACAATACGATGACAATGAATTTCAAGCTGATCACTACCGATGGCCGTGCGCGCCGTGGCGAACTCGACTTTCCCCGTGGCAAGGTGCAAACCCCGGCGTTCATGCCGGTGGGCACGTATGGCACGGTAAAAGCCATGCTGCCCCGTGATATTCACGAGATCGGCGCCGAGATTATTCTCGGCAATACGTTCCATCTCTGGTTGCGTCCTGGCACCGATATCGTCAAGCGCCATGGCGACCTGCACGACTTTATTGATTGGGAAAAACCCATTCTCACCGACTCCGGTGGTTTTCAGGTGTTCTCGCTGGGCAAGCTGCGCAAGATTTCCGAGGAAGGCGTGAAGTTCTCTTCGCCCATTGATGGCAGCAAGGTATTCCTGAGTCCGGAAATTTCCATGCAGGTGCAGACCGATCTCGGCTCCGACATCGTCATGATTTTTGACGAGTGCACGCCGTATCCGGCTACCGAAAAAGAAGCGCGCGTCTCGATGGAGTTGTCGATGCGCTGGGCCAGGCGATCAAAGACGGAGTTCGAGCGTCTGGAAAACCCCAATGCCCTGTTCGGGATTGTGCAGGGGGGCATGTACGAGCCGCTGCGCGAAGAGTCGCTGGCAGGCCTGACAGACATCGGCTTTCACGGCTATGCCATTGGCGGCCTGTCGGTGGGCGAACCCAAGGAAGACATGCTGCGCATCCTCGATCACCTGCCGCAGAAGATGCCGGCCGACAAGCCGCGCTACCTGATGGGGGTAGGCAAGCCCGAGGATATC
>JBASJP010000212.1:0-4158 GCA_049655345.1 Moraxellaceae bacterium | reverse complement strand
AAGGCATGACACTGATTGATGAAGCCCGTCGTGTTCGCGAAGGCGAAGAGCTTGATGTGGCGGTGGTGGATAATTATCTCAAGGCACAGTTGCCGGAACTGCAGGGCACTCCAGAAGTGCGCCAGTTTCCGGGCGGTGCATCCAACCTGACATATCTGATCGCCTACGAAAACCGGGACCTCATCCTGCGCCGCCCGCCATTTGGCAAAAAGGCCAAAGGGGCGCACGACATGGTGCGGGAAGCACGCATCATGCAAGCACTCAAGCCCGTGTATCCCTACGTGCCCGATGTACTCGCCGTGTGTCAGGACCCCGCAATCATGGCGTGTGATTTCTACGTGATGCAGCGTCTGGTTGGTGTGATTCCTCGTCAGGATTTTCCGGAAGAACTTCTGCTGACGCCGGACAAGACACGTGCACTGTGCCAGAGCGTGGTCGACAAGCTGATCGAACTGCACAAGGTGGATGTCAAGGCGGCAGGCCTGGAGTCACTTGGCAAGGGCGAGGGGTATGTGGCCCGCCAGATCAGTGGCTGGTCCGAACGCTTCCGCAATGCACGTACACCGGATGTCGGCGATTTTGAAAGCGTGATGGCGTGGCTGGAGGCCAAAAAGCCCGCCAGTGAGGTCGCCATCACACTCATTCACAACGATTACCGCTTCGACAATGTTGTGCTTGATCCGGAAACGCTGCAGGTGATCGGCGTGCTGGACTGGGAAATGGCCACACTGGGTGATCCGTTGATGGATCTTGGCAGTACGCTGGCCTACTGGGTGCAGGGCGATGACGATCCTGTCTTCCAGATGATGCGCCGACAACCCACCAATGCCGCCGGCATGATGTCGCGTGATGAAGTGATTTCTTATTACGGCCAGAGGACCGGCTGGAAGGTGAACAACTTTGATTTTTATCAGGTGTACGGGCTGTTCCGGCTGGCTGGTATCGCACAGCAAATCTGGTATCGCTACTACAACAAGCAGACCACCAATCCGGCGTTCTCGCAGTTTGGCACCATGGTGAATTATCTGGAAAAGCGCTGCCAGACACTCATCGCCGCATCGACACTCTGACATGGCCAGTCTTTATCTGATTCGCCACGGCCAGGCATCGTTTGGCGCAGAGAATTACGATTCGTTGTCAGAACTCGGCAAGGACCAGTGCCGCCGTCTGGGTGTGTGGTGGCGCGAGCGAGGCCATTCCCCTGCCCGTGTACTGGTCGGGCCCATGCTGCGCCATCGCCAGAGTGCTGAGGCTTTCATGGCGGGCTATGAGCAGTCGCTGGCAATGGTGAACCTGGACGGGCTGGCCGAGTTTGATCACGAAAACGTGCTTGAGGTGCACCGCCCCGATTTTGCCGACAAGTCGGTCATGGCCAACTTTCTGGCCACGACCCCCAGTCCGCGTCAGGCCTTTCACAGGATATTCACCGAAGCAGTAAGCCGCTGGCACGATGGCCGCTTTGATGGCGAATACAATGAGTCATGGCCGCATTTCAAGGCACGTGTGCTGGCATCGTTTGACCAGCTTCGCAGTGCGGGTGGTGATGCGCTGGTGTTTACCTCTGGAGGGGTGGTCAGCGTGATGGTGCAGAAAGTGCTGTCGCTGACCGATGCAAACTCCTTTGCCATCAACGCCACCATTCATAACAGCAGTGTTACCCGCATGCTCTACCGTGCGGATGAAACCTCGCTGCATTCCTTTAACAGCACGGCGCATCTGGATATCCATAATGACGCTCATCTGCTGACATACCGTTAAATATTCACGGAGCACACTAATGACGACGATTTTTGATCTGACCGGCAAGATTGCGCTGGTGACCGGCGCCAGTCGTGGTATTGGCGCCAGCATTGCCCGCCTGCTTGCCGGGCAGGGTGCCCATGTCATTCTCTCCGGCCGCAAGGCAGATGCCTGTGAAATCGTGGCCACGGAAATCCGCAACGCCGGTGGCAAGGCAGAGGTCATGGCGTGTCATATTGGCGAAATGGAGCAGATCGAACAGATTTTTTCTGCCATTCGAGAGAAGTATGGCCGCCTGGATATTCTGGTGAACAACGCCGCGACCAATCCGCATTTCGGCCCCATTCATGAAACCGATCTCACCGCCTTTCAGAAAACCGTGGATGTGAATATCCGTGGTTATTTCTTTATGTCGGCACGTGCCGTCAAACTGATGGGTGAAACCGGTGGTGGCAGTATTGTGAATGTGGCCTCGGTGAACGGTGTGATTCCTGGTTCTTTCCAGGGCATTTACTCCATCACCAAGGCCGCCGTGATTTCCATGACCAAGGCCTTTGCCAAGGAAGCCGCCGCATCCAATATTCGCGTGAATGCACTGCTGCCGGGTGCTACCGAGACGAAATTTGCGTCGGCGCTCACACAGAATCCGACCATTCTCAATGAACTGCTAAAACACGTGCCCATGAACCGCGTGGCGCAACCGGATGAAATGGCCGGTGCCGTGCTGTTCCTGGTGTCGCCGGCTGGCAGCTACACTACCGGTGCCTGCCTCAATGTTGATGGTGGCTATCTGCTTGGCTGACGGAGAGCTGCCATGCTGGTTGCCAACACTCTGGTAGTCGTTGTCGCATTGTTACACCTCGGGTTCATGGTGCTGGAGATGTTCCTCTGGACAAAGCCCCTTGGCCGCAAGACATTCGGTCTGACCGAGGCCTTTGCACAGGAAAGCCGTTCACTGGCCGCCAATCAGGGGCTGTACAACGGCTTTCTGGTGGCGGGTTTGCTGTGGGGTGTGTTGTTGGGGGAGCAGGGCTTTCCGCAAAAAGTATTTTTTCTCGGCTGCGTGATCGTGGCCGGTATTTATGGTGCGGCCACGGCCAGCAAGAAAATCCTCTGGGTACAGGCCCTGCCGGGCGCAGTTGCGCTGGCAGCGGTCTGGCTGACTCACTCCTGAATAGACGCTGATACAACAAGGATCGCCTGATGAAAGCTGTTCTTTGCAAGCAACACGGTTTGCCTGAAACGCTGGTTGTTGAAGAAGTGCCTGATCTGGTGCCCGGCCCCAGACAGGTTGTCATCAGTGTCAGCGCCTGTGGTGTGAATTTTCCCGATACGCTCATTATCCAGAATCTTTACCAGTTCAAGCCGGCATTGCCATTCTCCCCGGGGGGCGAACTTTCCGGTGTGGTGAAGTCGGTGGGTGAGGGCGTCAAGCATCTGCAGCCGGGGCAGCCGGTACTGGCCTTTACCGGCTGGGGCGGTTATGCCGAAGAAGTCTGTGCCGACGCCAAAAGCGTCATTCCGCTGCCGCCGGGGCTGGACATGAATGTGGCCGCCGCTTTCATGATGACTTACGGCACCTCGTACCATGCACTCAAGGACCGTGCGCAACTGCAGGCAGGTGAAACCCTGCTGGTGCTTGGTGCGGCCGGTGGTGTTGGTCTTGCTGCCATCGAGCTTGGCAAGAAAATGGGTGCACGCGTGATTGCTGCCGCCTCAACGGCTGAAAAGCTTGATGTGTGCAAACAGCATGGAGCGGATGATGTCATCAATTACGAAACCGAGGATCTGCGCGAGCGTGTGAAGGTGCTCACCGATGGCAAGGGCGCGGACGTGATCTATGATCCGGTCGGGGGCAAGTATGCCGAACCGGCCTTGCGCAGCATTGCCTGGAAGGGCCGCTATCTGGTGGTGGGTTTTGCTGCCGGCGATATTCCGAAGGTGCCGCTTAATCTGGCCCTGCTGAAAGGCTGTGCCATCATGGGCGTATTCTGGGGTGATTTTGCCGTGCGCGAACCACAAACCAACATGGCCAATGGCATGCAGTTGTTCCAGTGGCTGATGACGGGCGAACTCAAGCCGCATATTTCGGCCACTTACCCGCTGGAAAAGGCTGCAGAGGCCTTGCGCTCACTGATGGAACGCAAGGTTAGCGGAAAAGTCGTGCTGGTGACGGGGAAGTAATCGCTGGCACTTTTGCGGCACTCCTGTCGTTTTTATCCGGCTCTTTCCGTTAGCATTGGTCGTATTGTCTCAATGGAAATGAGCCGTGAAACACACCATCATAAAAACAGTCATTGCCCTCGCATTCATGATCGGCCTTGTTTCGGCCTGGTGGTTTTCCACGCCGTCGCTGAATGCCGTGGCCTGGCAGCCCGGCGCGGCGCCGGCTTTCACGGGCGTGCTGTCACCCAACAC
>JBASJP010000211.1:0-3588 GCA_049655345.1 Moraxellaceae bacterium | reverse complement strand
ACTGGCAAAAAATTCGTTCTCGGCAAATGTCAGTCTGGATCAGGACAACGAAAAATACGCACTGGGCGCACTGGTGTTCACCAGCGACCTGTCCGGCACGCTGTTGCCGGCACCGGCAGTGATCAGCCTGAAGGGTGATGTGGCGGCAGACATGAAGGCGCAGCAGGTGCAGGTTAACGGACTGGACCTGAGTGCCGAGTACAAGGACCCGGCACTCACGGCACCGGCCACGGTCAATGTGAAAGGCAATGTGAATGCCGACATGGCCAAACAGCTGGTGACCATTGACGGGCTTGATGCAAAAGCCGTGTATCCCGCGCAAGGGCTGAGTGCGCCGGCGAGTGTCAGCTTTACGGCAGGCGTGCTGGCCGATCTGGCCAACACCACCGCCACTATCAGCACATTGCAGCTGAAGGCCAGCTGGCCCGACGCCACGCGTCCGTCACCAATCAATGCCGCACTCGCGTCCAATATTGCGGCCAACTGGGCCACCGGCGCCGTTGATGCACCGCAACTGGCGCTGAACGTTGTAGTGCCGGACAAGGCCTTCCCCAAGCCCTTGCAGGTGGCGCTTAACGCACCGCTCAAGGCCAATTACCTGCAGGGCAGTTTCGGCATTCCGGTATTCACGCTGGATGCGGCCGGTGTGCGCACGCAAGGCAGCCTGGAAGCCCTGCTGCCGGCCATGCGCGCCGAGACGCCACCAGACACTGCCATCACCAAAGGCATGGGCATCAGTGGCGGCATTGCCACCTCTACTTTCAATCCGCGCAACGTGATGGCGGCACTGGGCATTGCGCCACCCAAAACCACCGATGCCTCGGTACTGAAAAGTGCCAGCGTGCAGGCCGCCATTCAGGGCGACGACACCAAGATCCTGCTGAAAAACATTGTTCTCAAACTGGACGGTTCGACACTCACGGGCGATGCCGGCATCAGCGATCTTGCCACCATGCGCCAGTATGCCCGCCTCACGCTCGACAAGATTGATGCCGACCGCTACCTGCCACCAACCGATCCCAATGCCAAGCCATCAACGGGTGGCTTGCTGCCGGTGGAGCTGCTGAAAACACAGAACCTTGATGTGGCAATGGGTGTGGGCTCGCTGAAAATCATGACTTACCCGATCACCAATTTCCGTGTGGCGGCAACCGCCGGCAAGGGCGTGGTCAATGTGAGCGAACTCAAGGGCACCATTTATAACGGTGGCTTCAGCGTGCCGATGAACATCAATGTGCAGGGCGCACAGCCCGTACTCAAGCTGCAGCCCACGCTCGACAAGATGGATATCGGCCCGCTGGCCAACCAGTTGCTCAAGAAAGAGCTGGTGGAAGGCAAGGCCAGCTACAACGGCCACCTGTCACTCACCGGCAACAGCACCGATGCCTGGATGAAGACCGTCAGCGGCGACAGCAACCTTAAATTTGAAAACGGTTTGCTGCATGGCGTGAACGTGATGAACGAAGTGGTCGGCGCTCTGGGTCAGTATTCGGCATTGCTGCCGGCACTCACAGGCAAGGATGGCGCAACACTGGCGTCCAAACAGAACGATACCGAGATTGCCAGCTTCATGGCCGACAACACGCTCAGCAATGGCGTGGTCAACAGCAAGGCCATCAATACCGATCTGCGCAAGGCAAAAATTGCGGGCACCGGTAACTTCAACCTGATCACGCAGGATGTTGATTACACCTTCAATCTGGCGCTGGACAAGAGCCTGATCGGTGACAAGTTTGCCGGTTACCCGCTGCCCGTAAAGTGCAAGGGCAGCCTGAAGGGCGCGCTGACCTCACTGTGCAAGCTGGATTCGCGCGCGGTACGTGACATGGTGACCAAGGCCGTGGCGGCAAAGGAGCTTGAAAAGCTGGGCATCAAGGGTGGTGATGTGAATGCCGCTGTGGATGCCAAGAAAAAAGAAGCCGAGGCTGCGGCCCAGCAGAAGATTGAAGAAGAAAAGAAGAAGGCCACCGACAAGCTGAACGAGAAACTTGGCGAGGGGTTGAACAAGCTGTTCAAGCGTTGATGAAGAAAACGGCAAAGCAGAAAACACAGCCATTTGATTTTGCGGCGGCCGTGCTCGCGTGGTTTGACGAGCACGGCCGCAAGCATTTGCCCTGGCAAAAAAACACCACGCCCTATCGTGTCTGGGTGTCCGAGATCATGCTGCAGCAAACGCAGGTGAGTACGGCCATCCCGTACTACGAAACGTTCATGCAGCGTTTTCCGGATGTGCAGTCGCTGGCCGCCGCGCCGGTGGATGACGTGCTGCATCTCTGGACCGGCCTGGGCTATTACGCGCGTGCCCGCAACCTGCACAAGGCTGCACAGGTGCTGGTGCACGATCATGGCGGCGAGTTTCCCGACACGGTAGAAGGTGTTGCCGAGCTGCCCGGTATTGGCCGCTCCACCGCAGGGGCCATCCTGTCGCTCAGCCGGCAGCAGCGCGCCGTTATTCTGGATGGCAACGTCAAGCGCGTGCTGTCACGCTTTCATGCGGTACCCGAGATTGCCGCCGCGCAGGAAAAAATCCTGTGGCCACTGGCTGATGAACATACGCCACACCAGCGTGTGCATCATTTCAATCAGGCCATGATGGATCTGGGCGCCACCATTTGCACCCGAACAAAACCGGCCTGTCTGCTCTGTCCGCTGCAAACGGGGTGCGTGGCATTGCAGCAGGGCGAGCCGACGGCGTATCCCGGCAAAAAAGCCAGCAAGGTGCTGCCGGAGAAATCCGTCAGCCTGCTCATGTTTGTGAATGCCCGTGGCGAGGTATTGCTGGAGCAGCGCCCGGCACCCGGCATCTGGGGCGGGCTGTGGAGCTTTCCGGAAACGGCCGCCGACGATGCAGCCACACTCAAACAGATTGTCAAGGCGGACTGGGCAATCAGCCGCCCGCAGCTGCAGTGTCTGGACAAGCGCGATCATGTGTTCAGTCATTATCGCCTGCACATGCAGCCCGTGCTGGTGCGTAACGAACCGCTGCAGGCCAGTGAACGGCCGCAGCGCTGGTGTACACTCGACGAATTGCCGGCACTGGGTTTGCCGGCCCCGATCAAGCAACTGTTGAGCGAGCTGGCTGCTCGCGAACGAGGTAAGTCATGAGCCGTATGGTGATGTGTCGCAAGCTTAAGCAGGAACTCGAAGGTCTGGCATTTGCACCCTTCCCCGGCCCCGTTGGCCAGCAGATCTTTGAAACGGTGTCGAAGGACGCCTGGCAGCAGTGGCTGAAAGAACAGACCATGATCATCAACGAGAACCGTCTCAACGTGATGGACCCGCAGGCACAGAAATTCCTGGCGGAGCAGCGTGAAAAGTTTCTCGATAACCTGGATTACGAACGCGCCAAGGGCTGGGTGCCGGAAAAAACATGATTCCGGCGTGATTTCGTCATAAGGATATGAGGATTGGTTCCTTTCAGGTTTGAGTTGTGCTTGAAAGAATGGATGCCTGCAATGCTCGTCAAAAGGAAAATGTCGCAATGAAAATCGAAACACTGGCCGTACATGCCGGCTACTCGCCTGATCCCACCACCAAATCCGTGGCGGTGCCGATTTACCAGACGGTGGCTTACGCCTTCGACAGTGC
>JBASJP010000210.1:0-2262 GCA_049655345.1 Moraxellaceae bacterium | reverse complement strand
CAGCGCAGTAGCCAATGTCCAGGCCAAGGGCGTTAGATGGGGTGTTTCGTCGGAGGCATATCCGGGATAGTTGCCCAGACGCATAGCAACTTGCTCACGTCGGCCACAATGCTGGGCCTTTTCACTGCTCCACCCATCTCGACTCGAACACCATGCTCCTGCCTCAACATCACTTTTCCTAAGAACCTCGCTCGCGCCGAGGCACCCAGAAAAATCGGAGGAGCCAGTTGCCGGAGGCTAAATTAGCCGCTACAAAACAGGAGGGACAACATAAGCTTTTCGCGCATCACAGGAATAACCATTATTATTCTTGCCGGGTTTCTGGCGGGGTTCGCTAGGGCCGCAGAGGGAGTGCCATAAAACAAAGCACAGCGCCACTTTGACTTCGCAATGACCCATCATGCGGACTGCTACGACCAAGAGTATTCCATTGAGTGCGAACGGATGGTGAGGTGGCTTCGCGAGTCCATGGCGGCATCGGACGCATCGGAGGCGCTGAAGCACGACGCGTTCCGGGAAATCATCCAGGCCAAGGCGCTACAGGACCACTTGATGACCGAAAGAGGTTACTACACCGGAGCTCTGGAGATACTGGAGCCTGCCCATGAGGAAATGATGCGCCACTACGACGACGGGGCGCACTTCCATGTGCTCATCGATCATCAGCGGCTGCTCCTGGCGATGGCCGAAGCCGGCCTAACTGAAGCGAGCTAGAGCTCGGGCTTGTACCGGGCTAGAAGCTGCAGCGCCGACAGCCGTGCCGCCTTTAACGCAGCAACCCCCTCCCAGTGAACACGCGGATTGACAACCGGCTGGCGGGGGAGCCAGATCCCCGAATACACCGCCAGCGTCCATTGATAAATTCGCAGAATGCGGTGGCGGAATCAACAAAGCTGTAAAATCTGGCCAGACCACCAGCCTGACCCATCGCTCAACCAAAACACCAGAGGCATGAAGCCCGCATTGCTTTAACATTAGACGGAAAGATGGAGTAGTAAAAATGAAGAGAATTAACCTGCATTTATCCGCCCTACTAGCCTTATGCTCAACTTCGTTCGCTTTGGCTGCTTGTGAAAAGAGCGATCCTCACCTTGCCTTGGCAGTATTTATGAGCATGTGTGCTGAAAATTCCGGAAAACCTGATGCTGCAGTCGCCGCCATCAAGAATATGCATTTTAATCGGCTTACTTCAGAAAAGAGCGATATTTTCTTGCAAGGGAAGCAGGGCACTGTTTTGGCTACCGGCGATAAAACAGACAATTCGCAATATCGGTAGCAGGGGATGGCGACTGTACGATCTATTTGCGCAAGGCCGACACTGCCGAGATCACTGCCTCTCTTGAGTCGTGGCTTCCTCCCGCTGAAAGCAAAGTACTGGTAGAGAAAAAGCCTTTGGGGGCCAGCAAAGGCATGAATGTTACGGAATACGCCTTTCGCGTCAACGACAAACTGCTTCAGTCATGGGTTCTGGCTGTCAGTCAGAGTCCGGGCGTTTTTCATCAGGGCATCGTTTCCGTTCAGCCTGCTAATCCGTAATTGACGGTTGCGAATTACAAAACAATCTCAGAATGGCCACAGCATCAAGCTTCGGCTCCGCACATCACCTGCCGAGACTTGAATCCATGCGGCCGGATAAGCTTTACTGCAATGTGCCTCCCCTACCCCGGACGGCTTAGACGCATGGTCACCACCCGCCTACCGAAGCTTGGGATGCCAACCAGGACAATGGGGTCAACCTTTTTTCAAAAAAACCTTTCATCCACTTGAGGAAAACGCCTGTGAAATCGATTCTTCCGGTTCTGGCCTTGATCATGGGCGCCCTGGCACCTGCGGCGCAGGGCGGCGAAAGCTCGACGCAAATCAGGATGAGTGCGCAGGAGGTGTTATCGGATGAACTCTCAAGGGAGACGGCGACCATTCTCAATTCCCTGCACGGGAAAGACATTCACTCCGTCTTCCGGGGCTACGACCTGGATTCTGACAACGAGTGCGGCACCCTGATTTACTATGATGCCAACGACGGTTCCGGCCCAATCCACGTATCAATATTTACGATCGACTGGACACGCATTTCCGATATTCGCATAAAAGGCTCGGCAGACATCGTGGTGACGGGCGCGATTCTCGACTGGTGGGATCGCGATACCAAGCCCGCACTCGGCATACGCATGAAGTCGGCAGCGCCAGCAGAGCGGGTCGTCGCCGCCATGAAGATGCTTCAAAAGGAATGCGCCAGGGCAGCGCCAGCAGCCACCCTGACGA
>JBASJP010000209.1:0-7267 GCA_049655345.1 Moraxellaceae bacterium | reverse complement strand
GTGCTAGTTGCCAGGGGATTTTGATGCGGAACCGTATTCTGCCCGGGGTACTGTTTTTTTTGTGTGCCCCGTTGGTCATGGCAGCGGATGAAACAGGCCTGCCTTTTGACAATACAGACGAACTGCCCATGGTGCTATCAGCCACGCGTCTGAAGCAGTCCCTGTTTGATGCTCCTGCCTCCGTGACGGTGATTGATCGTCAAATGATCGAGCAGAGTGGTGTCAGGGAAATACCTGAGCTGCTGCGTCTGGTACCTGGCATGGTGGTGGGGTACGAAAGTAGCTCAGAGGCATTTGTGAGCTATCACGGTACGTCGGCGGATCTTGCCCGTCGCATGCAGGTGCTGGTGGATGGTCGCTCGATTTACCAGCCGCTCCTTGCGTCTGTGGACTGGATCGGCCTGCCACTTGATCTCGCCGATATTGAGCGTATCGAAGTCATTCGTGGCCCCAATGCAGCCTCCTATGGGGTCAACAGTTTTCTTGCCGTCGTGAACATCATCACGCGCCATCCGGCTGATGTGGCGGGCGCCCGCATAGCCTATCGCCGTGGTGAGGATGGCATCGAGGATTATCAGGCACGCCTTGCACATAAAACGGGGCCGGTGGACTGGCGGTTGTCGGCAGCCGGAAGGGCGGATGACGGGTTTACGAGAAACCTGAGTCCTAATAAATCGGTCTTTCTGGATAGTACGGATGTGACTGACAGCAAGGATGTAGAGTCTTTTTATGGCCGTGCTGTATGGACGCGCAATGAGCGCAGTAGCGTCGAGTTGGCGTTCGGGCAGTCAAGCATGCTTGCGGAGCAGCAATATCGCCCGCCCATTTTTGTGGAAGTGCCGCAAGCCGATCGCGATAACCGCTTCGTGAGCCTCGTTATGGAGCAGGAGTTATCTGCCACCCACCATCTGAAAATGAATGCCAGTTATTCGAGTTTTTCACGTGATGAGCCCTGGCTGGTCGTCACGCCGCGGGTGGCATTCCATCCGGCACTCCTGCAATTGTATGAGCAGAATCGTACATGTGCGCTTTCCGTAGCCGATGGCAACACTACTGGTTGTGGTGCGGCCGATTTTCCCCTGATTGGAGCCCTGATGGGGGCCATTGCCACAGACCCTGCCCTCGAGGATGACGGTCTGTTTCGGGGTGGTGTTTTCGGGCGAGAGCACCGAACAGAAATTGATGCTCAGGATACCTGGGTTTTTTCACCGGATTTTCGTACGGTTTTCGGTGTCAGTTACGACAAGGCAGTGGCCATATCTTCCACCTATCTGGGTGGCCGTGAGGAAAATGTTGTACTGGGAATGTTTGCACATGCCGAGTGGCAGCTGGCTCCTGCCTGGTTGCTTAATGTTGGCGGCGGCCAGGAATGGGATGAGGATGCGGGCAATTATTTCTCGCCACGCACCGCACTGAACTGGCAGTTCAGTGAAAACCAGGTGCTGCGTCTGGTGTACTCCAAAGCGGTTCGTACACCCGACATCATGGAGACCAGTGCCAACTGGACTATTGAAGGGCAGGATGCCGAGATCACTGCGCCAGACTACAGTGGTACATTTTTCCAGACCGGGCGTGCCAGTGATTTTCCTGCTGCTTCTGCGGAAACGATTGCCTCGCGTGAAGTCGGGTATTACGGGCGTTTTGATCCCGTGCATCTCACTGTTGATATCCGCCTGTATCGGGATTACATGAATCTCACTGAACACAATCTGGAGGTTGAGGGTAGCGAAGGATTCCTGATTCGCTCACCTGAGCGCCTCCGGCAGGAGGGCGCCGAGCTTGCATTCGACTGGCGGCCCTTGGCCAGCCAGCGGTTCCAGTTGAATTATGCCTTTCTCAACATGATTGGCCCGACCCCCAATGACAATACCAGTTTTGTGCCCAAGCACTCCGGCAGTGCGGCATGGTGGCAGGATTACGGAAATGGCTGGCAGCTGGGCAATACATATTATTTTTACAATGATTTACGTGTAGGCCAGTTCTTTTTTGATCGTCTGGATACGCGTTTGGCCAAGCGTATATCACTGCCGAACCAGCAGTATCTGGAGTTGGCTGCGGTGACGCAGTGGCGCTTGTCGGATGATCCGGAGTTGCGTAAGGAAAACGGGGCGGAGCGCCGTCGCGCCTGGATCAACGCTGAGTGGCGCTACTAACGTCAGCATCCGCTGGGTAAGGACCCAATAAACATCAGGGACTGGTATGTCGCAACCGGCAAGGACTGCAAAGCAGCAAGGAAGTCGCATGCCAGCGGCCTTGCTG
This sequence comes from Moraxellaceae bacterium, assembly GCA_049655345.1. GTDB lineage: Bacteria > Pseudomonadota > Gammaproteobacteria > Pseudomonadales > Moraxellaceae > UBA2031. Next base: position 5,008 of record JBASJP010000209.1, on the reverse strand, counting down.
TTGCTGTTGTTTTGTCTGTTGGCAGGAAAGACATATGCCCAGTCGATACAGGTGCTGGGTGCTTCTGGAACAAGCGGAGAGGCTTTTATTGCAGCCCTGGCCAAGGCGCTTGAGCCTGCACATGATGTGCGCCGCAGCAGGGGGGGCGACACCAGTCTGGTGGTAGCCCTGAACGAAAGTGAACTGCCTGCCGCACGGCAATCAGGGCTGCCTGTCCTGCTGGTTTTGCCGGAGCAGGGGGGGCTTGCGATTGGTGACAATGAAGCGATCCTGTATTGGGCTCCTTCATGGACTGATCAGCTTCTCCTTGCGCGGCGAATTTTCCCCGCCTTGCGTCGTGTCGGTCTCCTGCTGGATGAATCTTCTGATATTCCCCGCGCTCGTGCGCTGCGAGAGCAGGCGGAGCGGTTGCATATCGACGTGGAGTACAAAGTCGTTGATCAGGCATTGTTAATTCGTCAGGTGGCCGAGTTGGCGGCCAGCAACGATATCCTGATTGCGCCATCAGGCAGCAGGCTCTTTACGCGCGATACACTCAAACCCATGCTGCTGGCGGCTTATCGTCAGAATCGCGTATTTATTGGCCCTTCCCCCGCAGTAGTAAGAGCCGGCGCGCTAGCCTCCCTTCATGTCACGCCAGAAGCACTGGCAGCCGAAGTGGCCGAGCGCATCCAGAATCGGTTGCGTAAGGGCAGTTGGGGTGCTTCATCCCGTATTAGCCGTTTTGACGTTGTCACGAATCCTCATGTGGCTCGTGCCCTTGGGTTGAGGCTGCCAGAAGCAGACGTGCTGACACGCTTGTTGCAGGCGGAGGACAGTGTGCCATGGCCCTGATGCAGAACTGGAGCTTGCAGCGACGCATGTTGTTTCTCGGACTGGCGCCGGCCATGTTCATGCTGGCGCTGTTGCTTGGCTATTTGTTGCAGGCCCGGCTGACGGATGCCCAGCGTGAGTTGTCCGTCAATGGCGAGTTGATGGTAAAGCAGTTGGCCGCCAGTGCGGACTATGCCGTGATTTCCGGCAACGTTGGCAGCTTGCGTGGTCAGGTCGAAGCGTTGCTGCAGCAGCCAGGTGTGGTGCGCGTACGTATTTTTGGTGGCGATGGTGTGTTGCTGTTGGAGCAGCAGGCGCGTCATTTGCCGCCAGAAGGGTCATTGCGGCGCTATATGGCAGCAATCGAGTCGGTTTCACTTGGGGAGATGACAGAAGACTGGTTGTCGCCAGGAGTGACAGGATCGCCGCGCCTGCTGGGGCGGGTCGAGATCAGCTTTAACAATAGTCTTGCGCTCGCGCGCGAGCGGGAAATCCTGTTTACCGGCCTTGTGTTGGGTGGCTTGGCACTGGCGGCAACGTTCATGCTGGCCAATGCAGTAGCGGCCCGGGTCCGGCGACCACTGGATGCAGTAGTGGCGACAGTTGAAAAACTGGAGGCGCGTGATTTTTCGGCGCGGGTCAATGTCGATACCGGGGGCGAGATAGGCAAGCTGGGCATGCATCTGAATGCGCTTGCCCATGCACTGGATGAGGCGCGCAGTATGCAGACGCGCTACACACAGGACCTGGTCAATGCCAGAGCCATGGCTGATCGAGCCAACCGTGCCAAAAGCGAGTTTCTTGCCATGATGAGCCATGAGTTGCGCACGCCGCTTAATGGTGTATCCGGCATGCTGCAATTACTGGAGTCTACGTCGCTTGATGGTGAGCAGCAGGAGTATGTCCATCATGCAGGGCAGGCTGGTACGGATCTTCTGCGGATGGTTGATGACATTCTTGATTTTTCCCGGCTTGAGCAAGGCAAGCTGCATTTCGAGCAGCGCCCCTTTGATCCTGCCGAAGTGTTTTCGCAATTGCTTGCGGAGCTTCAGGGAGAGGCGGATCGCCGAGGTTTGCAACTTGTTCTTGAGCAGGAGTATTTGCCGGCAGGCCGACTGTTGCTGGGCGACCCCTTGCGGCTGCGCCAGATCATTAACCGGCTGCTGGATAATGCACTCAAGTTCACACCGACAGGCCGCATTGCTCTGAATGTCCGTTATGCAGAGCGGCCAGGTCAACAAATATTACTGACCTGCGAGGTGTGCGATACGGGAATCGGGATAGCGCCAGAGCGGCTTGCCCAGGTCTTTGAGCCCTTTACCCAGGGTGAAGGCTCCTCCAGCCGGCGCTATGGTGGTACAGGAATGGGACTGTCGATTTCTCGCCGGCTCGCCGAGCTCATGCATGGTAATTTGCGTGTTGATAGCGCGCTTGGGGTTGGCTCCTGTTTTGTCTTTGAGGTGCTGCTGCCCTGGCAGGATGGTACGGAGGGGCCTGCTTCTTCCAGCGTGCTGCGTTCCGGTATCCGTATACTGGTGGTGGAAGACAATCCTGCCAATCAACTGGTGGCAGAAGGCATGCTTCGCAACATGGGGTGTCAGGTGGTAGTGGCTGCAGATGGGGAAAGTGCGCTGCGTTGTCTGGGGCAGGATGCAGGATCATTCAGCCTGGTGTTCATGGATTGTGTCTTGCCGGACATGACGGGTTTCGAGGTTACCCGGCGGTGGCGCAGCATTGAGCAGGGGGGGCGCCTGCCGATTATCGCCCTGACGGCGCACTCCAGGGAAACGGTGACTGCCGAGGCCGCGACGGCGGGTATGGATGGTGTTCTGACCAAGCCTTTCCGGCGTCAGGAGCTGGAAGCGGCATTGCTGGCCTGGGCTAAAACGGACTGACTGATGCGTTGTTAAGTGCTGGGAGCTCTTCCGCCAGCCTGATATGCTTGCGCAACGGTACGCAGGTACTGAAAACGCACATCACAATAACAAGCAGTGCCTTCTCATGATCGATGCCTTGTCTGCTTTCTGGGCCCAGCTTCGCGACATGCCCACTTTCTGGGGCTTTGTCACCATTCCTGTCGTTGCTGCCGTGGTGACCTGGGCGCATGTATGGGTTGCCATGAAGATGGTGTTTTATCCCCTTGAGTTTGTCGGCGTCTGGAAGCCCTGGCTGGGCTGGCAGGGCATTGTGCCGCGCAAGGCCGGCAAAATGGCTGGTATCGTGGTTGATAACACGTTGTCCAAGCTGGGTTCCCTGTCCGAGATCTTTCGGGAGATGGAACCAGAGCGTATCGCCAGGCACCTGAGCGAGGGCATCGTTGACCGCATGGAAGAAATGGTTGACGAGATCATGCACGAGAAGAACCGTGTGTTCTGGGAAAACTTGCCCATCAGTTTCAAGAAGCGGGTGTATGCGCGGGTTCGCCGTCAGGTACCGCAAATGATGGACTCGCTGGTTAACGATCTTGGTGAAAACATCGAGGATCTGATTGACCTGCGGGCGATGGTTATTCGCCAGATGGAAAACGACAAGGCCTTTATCGTTCGTGTATTCCTGGATGTCGGTGATCGTGAAGTCGCGTTTGTGGTCAACTCAAGCTTCTGGATAGGACTTGCACTGGGCTTTGTGCAGATGATCCTGTGGTATTTCTATCCGTCAAACTGGGGGTTGCCGATTTACGGCGCGGTGCTTGGTTATGCCACCAACTGGATTGCGCTGACCATGGTGTTCCGGCCACTCAACCCCATCAAGATTGGCCCCTGGCGGTTGCAGGGATTGTTTCTCAAGCGGCAGTCGGAAATTGCTGAAAAATTTGCCGAGCTGTCAGCTCAGGAGATGGTCTCGCTCAAGCATCTGGTGAATGAAATGCTGACCGGGACCTATGCTGATCGTACACGTGCACTTATTCGCCGGCATATTGCTCCCATGCTGGAGGGTGGCGTGGTGCGTACCGCCATTCAGTTGGCTGTTGGTCCTGCCGGCTATGCATCCCTCAAGCGTACCATTGTGGAAAAGGCCGCTGCGCTTTCCCTACAGCCATTGGCCAATCCCCAGTTCAACAAGGATCGCGCCAAGGTGATTGCCTCGATTTTCTCGACGCGCATGAAAGCAATGAGCGCAAAGGAGTTTCAGGATCTCTTGCGGCCGGCCTTCCAGGAGGATGAGTGGATTGTGATTGTCATGGGGGGAGTGATGGGTTTTGTGGCAGGCTGGTTGCAGCTTGTCATGGGCTTTACGCACTGACACCCGCTGTTTTCAGAGCAGGTCAACTGGCAGGCATTCAACGTGCCAGTTGACTGACTCCTGTGTCATGACCGCCGCCGCAAGGACATGATCCTCTCGTACCTCCTGCAACAATGACATATCCGTACTGTCCCCTGTTCGCCGTGGATACTTTCCCGACAAATCGAACTCCATGCTGGCCATGTGATTGGCCAGCCCCTTGCCCATGGCCTTGACGGCCGCTTCCTTGAGCGTCCACAGACGCAGAAAGGCCTGTGGGCCTGCTTCCGCTTCCTGCTGTGCCAGCCAGTGCTGTTCTCCAGCTGAAAAGTACCGGTTGGCAATTTTTTGCCATGCCATTTTACGCGGCCCTTCAATGTCGATGCCGCATCCGGCTTCCGACAGCATGGCAGCAACAAGACCGGAGCCGTGGCTGAGGCTGATGTGCCAGCCATGTACTCCGGCAAGGGCAAGACGGCCGCTGACGGTGCGCTCCAGCATTGGCGTGGCATGTGGCGGCAGGCTGCTTGCCAGCAGGCGTTGCAGCAACAGTCTTGATTGGGCAAAGGAACGGATACGGGAAGGGTCGCGGAAGTGTTTCAGCTCGGACAGGTCAGCGGCGGTCAGTCCAGGCAGGAAGCGCTCCAGTGGCATGGCGGGGTCGTCCCGCAGCCAGAGAATATGCGCCTGCATCATGGTGTTGCTGGCAGCAGTAGCAGGGGGTCAATACGAGCGTCATTAAGGCTGACGGTCCAGTGCAGGTGAGGGCCTGTTGCCCTGCCGGTCTTGCCGACCTTGCCAATAATGTCGCCCTGACGGATGTTCTGGCCCTTTGTCACAGTGATCTCGCTCAGGTGGCACAGCATGGATATCAGGCCATTGCCGTGATCAATCATGACGGTGCGGCCGTTAAAGAAGTAGTCGCCCGTCATTGCAACCATGCCTGCTGCAGGTGCGTGAACGGGTTCCCCAT
>JBASJP010000208.1:0-10530 GCA_049655345.1 Moraxellaceae bacterium | reverse complement strand
ACGCCGGCCTGCCGCCACTGTTCATCACCGTCTGCGAAGAAGAAATCTTTCGTGATGACGCCTACCGCGTTGCCGACGCCGCGCGTGCGGCCGGCGTGCAGGTATCACTGCTGGCGCGCAAGGACTTGCTCCACGTATGGCCGATTTTCGTGCCCATCCTGCCGGAAGCCCGTGAAGACCTGCAGAAGGTGGTGCGTTTCATCAACGCTCACTGACACCAGGCGTCAGACAATAAAAAAGCCCGCGTTTTTCGCGGGCTTTTTTATGTCATCACACACTCATTGCGGAACCGATGCCTTGCCCACCGCCGCAAAACCGAAGTGCCGGATCAGCTTGTCCTGGATCACCTTGCGAATGGCACGCGACTCCAGCTCGGAGTTCTTGTCTATCCGGCTCAGCACGATACGGTGCAGGTGCAACATGGGGCGCGACTGCTTGAACTCACGCAGGTCGCCCTTGGCCAGCACAGGCAGGAACGGCACATCCGGCCCCAGCTTGCTCTGGATGAAGTTCAGGCCCACCGCCAGCGGCATGGAACGTTGCCGGCCATTCCCCATGGGAATGAGCAACTGCAACGCCCCCTCCTCGTTCGGCGTAATGAACAGGCTGGTCTGGATCACGGCATCTTCATTGATGCGATTGAAGGTGTCGTGAAACGCATGCGGATTCGGCAGGATGATGAGCTTGCGATTGTCGTCATCGGGCACAATGATTTCGTAGTTGGTGTACAGCTGCTGCACCGGCGGAGAATACACGCACAAAGACTGCTGGAAGCGCATGGCAAAGCGGGTGGCGCGATCGTGATCGGTCAGTCGCCCGAGGTCCCAGACCAGATTCTCGTTCTTGAAGATGTCGTTCATAGATGTATTCCGCACAGCATCGGCATTCCGGCACCCAAGACAGCGCCGGCAATTATTAAAGACGTAGACCATCCAGCCTGCTCGTCTGCTGTCTGCCGGACAAGCCACCATTGGCCAGACGGCAGATCACGGCGATGACCGCACAGGATCGCACGGGCAACCCGGATTGCATCCCCGCCCGAGGATGCTGGCAAATCGGCCCATTCCGACAAGCCGTTTTGCGGTAAGGTGTGGCCAACCAGAATAAAAAGGAGTTCCCGATGCACCCCACGGCTGCCGTCCTGCTTGACGCCCACACCCGCCACTTCATGGACCGCCTTGCCGGCCCTGACCTGAGCACCCTGCTCGACGACGAAACCGCCTCCCTCTGCGACTGGGCCGCAACACGGCCTGTCACCTGCGTCACCGACGAGGTGCGCGTCCGTGACTTCCTGCTGCGTAATGTCTTCGAGGTCACCCCCAGTGAAACGCTGCTGACCCAGATCGGTACGCTGGCCACCGTCGCACTGAAGAACCCGATGAACAAGCAGACCTCGCTGGAAGAGCTGCTCAATGCCCGCGAATACGATCTCATCGTGGATCGCGTGGTCGAACTGGAAGACCTGCGTCGCCAGATCGTGCACTCAGTCATGCAGAACCCTTCTGTCACGCAGCTTATTTCCGATCTGGTCTATCACGGCCTGAAAAACTATCTGGTGGAAGAAAACGGCCTCACCAAGAAAGTGCCCGGCATGTCGTCGCTGATGAAGATGGGCAAAGGCATGATGGAGCGCATGGGTTCGCTTGATGCCGCACTGGAAAGCACGCTCAAGGGCTATGTGAAGCGCAACACCAAGGCCACGATGGAACTGAGTGAGCGACTGGTTGAGCGCGCCATGGAAACCCCAAAACTGAAGGCCGTGGCACGCCAGTTCTGGCAGCAGATCAAGGGCGAAAAACTGCACCGCGTGACGCAGTACGTGACCGCTGATGATGTGGATGACGTGGTGCGCATTGGCAGCACGATCTGGAACCACTTCCGCCAGACTCCCTATGCCCGCGACATGCTGAACGATCTGGTACATGCCTGGTTTGAACAGTGGGGCAGCCAGACCCTGATGCAGGTGCTGGAAGACATCGGTCTCAGCCGCGAGCGCCTGCAGGTGGAAGTCCGTTCGATTGGCGAACCTCTCGTCGCCGAACTCATACAGTCCGGCCATCTGGAAGCCCGCATCCGCATGCATCTGGAATCGTTCTACGATTCACCGGAAGCCACGGCCGCACTGGGCGGCTAAGTCCCGACCCGAAACGAGAAGGGGAGCACAGGCTCCCCTTTTTCATGGCTCCCTGTTGCGCAAGGGGGATGGCAGACGTCACGGGATGGGGTACCGTCAGGCTCTACCGGTATCCATGCAGACGACAGGGACTTTGCCATGAGTAATGATGCAGCCGTGATCACCATCCGCGAAGTCGGACCAACGCGCCCGTTTTTCTGGCTGAAATCCGGCTGGCAGGACATGATGACTCATCCTGGCCCCAGCCTCATGTACGGCATTCTGGTCACCGTTGCGGGCTGGGCCATTGTCACGCTCGCCGCCCCGCATGCCGAACTCTTTACCTCGGTCGTCACCGGCTTTGTGCTGATTGCCCCCCTGATTGCCGCCGGCATCTACGAGCTCACCCGGCAGCGCGAGGCCGGCGAGCCCGCCTCCTTCATCAACTCCGTGAAAAGCCTGCGTCGCAACATCAACAGCATTGCCGACTACGGCATTGTGCTGATCCTGGCGGGCATATTGTGGGAGCGTGTAGCGGCGGTAATGTTTGCGCTGTCCTACGGTGGCGACATGGGCAGCGTGAAGGATTTCGTGAGCGACATTTTCCTGTCAGGAAACTACTGGGGCGTAGTCATTGCGTGGCTGGTCTCGGGTGCCGTCCTGTCCAGCGTGATTTTTTCTGTCACCGTGATCGGCATGCCGATGGTGATTGATCGCAACGCCGATGTGGTCACCGCAATGATCACCAGTGTGCGCGCCGTCTTCCGCAACCTGCCTGCAATGCTTGTGTGGGCGGCACTGATCGTGGTGCTCACCGGGCTTGGTATGGCGCTGGCCCTGGTCGGCCTGATCGTGATCATGCCCTTGCTGGGGCATGCCACCTGGTGCGCCTACAAGGACCTGATTCAGTAACAACCTGATTCACCGGGCAGCGAACTCTGCCGCCCGGTGACGCCGGTTTATTCAGGCTTGCTTTCGGGCTTCACCTTGCAGGTGCTGATCCCCAGCAGGCTGTATGGCGGGCACCAGCCGGAAAGACCGGTAAAGATCGGCACAATGCCAACCAGCCCCCACATTGTCTGCGGCCCCACGAACACCAGTGACAACAGGCCAAGGCCGGCCACCACGCGCACAACGCGCTCGACATCACCAATATTGCGTTCCATTTACGTCTCCTTGATGCATACCAAGCGGGGGCAGTTGCCCTCTCACATCAGCAAGCAGGTCTACAGGCTAGCACGCCACCAGACTACTGTCCGGGATGCGCCTTCTTGTCCTTAACTTCGCACTCGGACACCTTGGTGTGCCCCAGCGTCCACCAGACCACGCCTGGAATACCCACCAGCATGATCAGCAGGCCGATAATGACCATCCAGCCGCTGGAGGTCCCGAACAGTTCACTTGCAATATCCATGACACTACTCCTCGCAAGGTTATTGTCTGATATCACCACGGACCGGCCCGTCACCACATGACACAGGTCAACCGTCAGCCACAATTCAGCCCTGACGGAGCAATCCCATGCGGACGGCCTTGAGACTGGCCTCTGCCCGCGAGGAAATACCTAGCTTGCGGTAGATATCCTTCACATAGCCACGCACCGTGTGCACCGAGATTTCCAGCTGCGAGGCCGCCTCGATAACGCTGCGGCCACCGGCAATCAGCACCAGCACCTCACGCTCGCGATGGGTCAGGTCGCAGGGCTCCAGCGCGGGACCAGACTGCGAGAAGAAGTCCATCATCCGCCGGGCTATCCCCGGGGACAGCGCAGGCACATCGGCATCAAGGCCCCGCAATGCACTCTCCAGCACGGCATCCGACTGATCCTTGAGCAGGTACCCGCGTGCACCCGCACGCAAGGCCCGGAACACATGGTCATCATCATCATAGATCGTGGTGACCACCACGTGTGCCCCGGTTCGCACCGGTTCGACATGACGGATGAAGTCGGTACCTTCACCATCGGGCAGCCCCAGATCGACCACGAACAGGTCAAACGCATCCTGATCGGCCATCCGCTTCGCCGCCGCCAGCGTATGCGCCAGCGTCACGGCCACCCCGGCCCCAAACGCACCGCGCACCCGCTCCGCCAACCAGTGTGCCGTATCAACGACATCCTCAACCACCAGCACCCTTTTCATCGGCTGCACCACTCCCTGAGGTGAATCCGGTCACCAACTCCCGCACACACCGAGCATGCACGCGAACACCTGCTGCGGGCAACATGACGACGACAAGCATGTACCATTATGCTCCACGCAGGACTTGATCACGTCACCAGGAACCAGACATGCGACTTTCTCCCCGAACCCTCATCGGCCTTGCCGTCATCGTGACCCTGGCCGTCAGCCTGCTGTCGATACTGGCCGCACTGTCCACCCCGCGTATGGGCATGACCATCGGGCTGGATGACAAACAGCGCATGCTGGTCACGGCGGTGGATGAAGGCAGTCCCAACCACTCGCGCATCCAGCCTGGCGACGTCATCGTCTCGTTCACGACGGCGCATGGCGACCTGCCTGCACGCGCAGAACTGCTGACCGAAGAGCCCGACACCCTGCCCGGCTTTGCCGACTACAATGCTTTCATGCAGGGCCAGGGGCTGCTGGCCAGCCAGCTGGCGACTGGCTCACTGACGGCGACCCTTGCTGACGGCCGCCATGTCGTACTGGATACCCGTCCGGCACGCCTGGGCGACCTTCCCCTGCTGTTCTGGTTCCAGCTGTTTGTCGGCGTGAGCGGTGTCCTCACCGGGGCACTGGTCTGGGCGCTCAGCCCGCAAGTCTCGGCCGCCACCCGCCTGTACCTGCTTACCGGCATCGGCTACCTGATCTTTGCGCCGGCCGCAGGCATTTACAGCACCCGCGAACTGGCGCTGCCCGCCATGGATTTCCGGCTGCTCTCGATGGCCAATCATTTCGGCGCCCTGTTCTTTACCGCCTCGCTGACCAGCTTGCTCTGGGTCTATCCGCGCCGTCTGGGTGGCATGTGGGCACCCCTGGCCTGCTACACCGCAGCCCTGGCCGTCTGGCTGCTGGATGCGTCACAAGCCGGCGGCGACCCCGCGCTGTTTCACTTCGGTGTACTGATCGTGTTTGCCCTCAGCTTTGTCTTTGCCGGCATGCAGTGGTGGCAAACCCGGCAGCATCCGGCCGACCGCGCCGCCCTGCGCTGGTTCCTGCTGTCCATCTATGTCGCCACCGGTTTGTTTGCCGGCACCATCATCATCCCCTCGGCACTCAACCTGCCACTACCCGCCCCACAAGGCGTGATGTTCGGCGCCTTCCTCATCATGTACTGGGGGCTCGCCCTGGGCGTGGTGCGCTACCGACTGTTCCAGCTTGATGCCTGGTGGTATGCCGTGTGGGCATGGTTTCTGGGCGGTATCGCTGTCGTGCTGGTGGATGTGCTGCTGCTGTCCTTCCTCTCGGTCCCCGAAGGCATGGCCCTGTCGCTGTCGGTGGCGATTGTCGGCTGGCTGTATTTTCCCCTGCGCCAGAAGCTCTGGGAGTGGCTGGGCGGACGCCGTCAGCGCACCCTGCAGCAATGGCTGCCCGATGTCCTTCCCCTGCTCATCCAGACCAATGCCGGCGAAGCCACCGAGAGCCGTCTGCGCGAGCGCTGGCCCGACATCCTGCAAGCCGTCTATCAGCCCCTGCAGATTGTCCCTGCGGACAGTTACCGCCACGATCACGACGTGACACAAGTTGCTGAAAACGGCCTGGCCCTGATCGTGCCGGACCTGCGTGAGCCGGGTCGTGCCCTGTGCCTGCGACACGCCGGCAACGGTGCCCGCCTGTTCACGCACCAGGATCTGGACACCCTGGAATCCGTCAGGAACCTGTTTGCACTGTCCCTCGACATGTTCCGCGCGCGGGACACCGGTGCGCAGATCGAGCGCGAGCGGATTGCCCGGGACATTCATGACGATCTTGGCGCCAAACTGCTGACCATCCTGCACAAGAGTCCGGCAGATCATCAGCCACTGGTGCGTGAAGCCATCCGCGACACACGCGACCTGCTGCACACACTCAACTTCCGCGACACCGTACTTGGCGAAGCGGCCACCCGGTGGCGCAACGAGATACAGGAAAGAACCCAGGCGCAGGGCGTAGGGCTGGTCTGGGACAACCAGCTGGAAACCGAACTGGGCAACATGCTGAGCTCACGCCAGCACGCCAACCTGACGCGCGTGCTGCGCGAAGCGGTGAGCAACGCCCTGCGCCACAGCGGGGCCTCGGAGTTACGCATCACCCTGTCCGGCACCAGCACCCAGCTGCTGCTGGCGGTGCAGGACAACGGCAGCGCCGGCAACCCCGAGAACTGGCAGGACAGTGGCCGCGGGCTGGCGATCATGCGGGCACGCCTGGCCGAGCTGAGCGGCGAGGCGCGCTGGATTACAGAAAATGGCTGCCGGGTGGAAATCCGTCTGCCATACGGGATGGAAGCGGAGAGCACCGCCTGAGTCAGCGCCCACGCTTGTGGCGCAAATCATGCTCCGTGTGCTGCTCCCAGAACCGCACCATCAGGATGTAGGTGAACGAGGCCGACCAGCCGATCATGAGCAGGCCGGTCAGTGCCTCGACCCCCGTCAGCAACCGGAAATTACCCACCGGGTAAACATCGCCCAGCCCCAGAGAGGTGTAGGTGACCGCCGAAAAATACAGGTAGTCGACCCAGCCACCCTCCCTGTGCCCCATGAAGCCGCCAAAACCGGATACCCCGTCCAGAAGGCTGTAACACGCGGTGAACAGCCAGACCTCGACGGTATGCGCGGCAAACACCCCCAGAATCATGAACACCATGCGCTGACGGGGGTGCATGTGTAACCGGGGCAACAGCTGGTCCGAGATCAGCCGCAAACCCTCGTAATGAACCAGCACGGTCAGCACCACCATGAGCACACAGATCATCATGGAGTAAACCAGCATCATTCCCATTCGTCAGTCGCCCCTGCCCGGCATGGCCGTAAGTCACACACTTTCAATTATTGAACTCCGGCATATGCCGGTGGTGCCATGCGTTACATCAACCGCCCGACCTGCCAGCCTGGCGTTTATCCATGCTACTGGCGACACGCATAATTTGCTTGACAGAAACATGCCGTCGGAAAATCATCTGAGTGCATGCCGCACAGGCCGATAGTCACGCCTGACAGTTCTAGCGTCCAGCCAGCACTCCAGTTTGTACTCCCTGTAAGGTCTCATGCACGCCGGGTTAACACCCATATTTCTACTTTTTTACAGGTAATTGCAAAATGGCAACTGGTACCGTTAAGTGGTTCAACGACGCTAAGGGCTTCGGCTTCATCACCCAGGACGATGGCGGTGATGATCTGTTCGCTCACTTCTCCGAAATCAAGGCCGACGGCTTCCGTTCGCTCGCAGAAGGCCAGAAGGTCTCCTTCGATGTGACCATGGGTCAGAAGGGCAAGCAGGCTGCCAACATCAAGCCCCTCTAAGGCTGATTGGTACCCTGTACAAAAAACCCGGCAATGCCGGGTTTTTTTATGCCTGTCCGCCACACGAATAATCAGCCCAGATGCTGCTGCACCCACTGCATGAATTGTGCCGGGGGCAACGCACCGGACATGCGCGCAATTTCACGCCCCTGCCGGAAAATCATCAGCGTGGGAATACTGCGAATGGCAAAGCGCTGTGCCAGCGCCGACTCCGCCTCGGTATCCACCTTGGCCAGTTGCACCTGCGGCTCCAGCCGTGCAGCCGCCTGCTCGAACACCGGCGCAAACTGGCGGCAGGGTCCGCACCATGGCGCCCAGAAATCCACGACCAGAGGCAGATCACTGCCAATATGCGCATCAAAGGTGGCAGCGGTGAGGGCAACCGGTCTGGCGACAAACAACGGCGCCTTGCAGCTGCCGCAAACACCACCTTCGGCAAGACGGGCCGCAGGAACACGGTTCTTGCGGTGACAATGCGGACAGGCAATCAGCAGGGCATCAGACATATACAGGACTCCCGGACATTCTCTACAAGATGGGGGGCCATGCAGGATTTGCAAGCCAATGAAACGGACGTGGCTTGCCCGTCATCGTTACAGAACCCGCAGCAAGCCATCCCGCAACGGCAACCAGCGGGCCTGCAAGACCACTTTTTCATGCTGCCACCGGTCAATACACCCCTGAAGATCAGGCTCAGTGACGGCGCGCAGCAGCCAGACATCATGGTCGTGCCACTGGCCCAGCACCTCCTGCCCCCGCCCAAGCTGTACCAGCAGTGACGGTGATGCATGGCCTTTTGCCAGCAGCCGGTAACGCAGGCGCTTGATTGCCAGCCGTACCTCATGCAGATCCGGCGCAGGTTGCCGCAATTGCCTCCGCAGTATCCGCCGCGCCTTCACCAACTCGCGTCGCATCTTTTTCTTCAGGTCGCGCCGGCGGCGCCGCGAGGGTGCCGACAGGCACGCAACGCCATCGTCAGGCCAGGCCGCGATCAGTCCGGCCAGACCCGGGCTGTCCATCAGTGCTTGCCGGTCCAGCCTCTGCTGCGCCTGTCGCACAGCCGCCGCAACATGCATTCCGTTGCGCTCCAGTTCTTCCAGCAACACCTCGTCATCGCGAAGACTGTTGGTCTGCCGAAACACCACGGCAGCGGCATCCCGTAACACACCTGCCTGCGCGGAGCGCTTCAGCGGGCGGAGCAGCAAGCGCAGTCGCCGCAGCACGACACGCATCTTGTGCAAGGACTCCGTGTCCGCAGGATCGCCCAGCCGCTGCAGCGCCGTCATCAGCAAGGCGCGCAGGGATCCGAGGTGAGACTGAAGCCGGTCTGCCGACATACACTCGTCCAGAAGTAGTCAATCCATGATTAAAGCCCAATGACACAGGTGCTGTCTGTGCCATTCGACACCTCAACAACTCGCGCGCGCGGCACGTCCCCCTGCTGACTGGACGAGCCCGGCGAACCATATGACTATGCTTGAGCATTCCCTCATGACCATTAACGAGCATCAAGGAAGCCACTGGACAGCATGCGTAACTGGCGCCGGCAACTTCTCATGACACTGCTGCTCGGCGGCGTGGCGCTGCCGCTTTGGGCCGAGGAGCCACCTGACGATACCGACCGGCGCATCGCGGCCACCCGGTGGATTGGTGCCGGCGTGATCACAGCCTGGGGTCTGCTTAACTGGGACTATGGCGAACAGTCCATGCATGCGACCCCCGAAGGCTGGTTTGGTGCCGACACCGGTGAGGGCGGCGCCGACAAGATGGGCCACCTCTACACCAGCTACGTGATGACACGTGCGTTTGACGGCCTCTACCGGCACTGGGGCGCAGAAGGAAAATCCTCCGCGAGAGACGCCGCGATTTCATCCCTGCTGATCACCGGCTTCATGGAGTTCGGTGACGGTTTCAGTCCTTATGGTGTATCCCATGAGGACATGATCATGAATGTGGCCGGCACTCTGGTCGGCTACCAGCTGGCCACAAACGAGACCTGGCAGCGACGGCTCGACCTGCGCATGGAATACGTCCCCAGTGGCAGCAATGACCCGCTGACCGACTATGAAAATGCCCGCTATCTGGTGGCTCTCAAGCTGGACGGATTCTCCGGCATGGCGCAAACGCCGCTGAATTGGCTGGAGCTGCATGCCGGGTATTACGTGCGGGGCTTTGATGACCCTGCCGCCACCGACCAGCGTATTTCCTATGTCGGCATTGGCATCAACCTCACCAGCGCGTTCGAACGGGCCGGCTGGCACCGCACCTCTACCTTTCTGCAGTACTATCAGGTCCCCGGCACCAGCGTGAGAGCCGAACATGAATACTGAGCGGGCACCTGGCCAGCGCAAGCACCACAGCAAGCGCACCTTGCTGATTCCCCTGATCATGGCCTCCATGGCGGGCGGACTGTTTGCCCTGTGGGCAACCGGCATGCTGGACTTCGCCACCATGAAGGCCCATCACGACCAGTTGGCCGTTCTGGTCGACACGTGGCCCACCGCCGCTGTCATCACGTTTTTTCTCGGCTTTGTGATTGCAACCAGCCTGTCCTTTCCCGTTGCCACCGTCCTGTCATTGCTGGCTGGCTCGCTGTTCGGGTTCGTCGAGGCTGTCTTGCTGGTGTCATTTGCCAGCACCACCGGCGCCACCCTTGCCATGTTGCTGTCGCGCTATGTCCTGCGCGACATGGTCGAAAAACGCTGGCCCAGGCTTGTCGCCAGCACCAATCGCAAGATGGCACGCGATGATGTGTTCTACCTGCTGTCCCTGCGACTGGCACCGACCCCGCCGTTTTTTCTGGTGAATCTGCTGATGGGGCTTACCCGCATCCCGGCAGGCCGCTTCTTTCTGGTCAGCCAGATCGGCATGCTGCCGATTGACCTGGTGTTTGTGAATGCGGGCCGGGCGCTGGCATCGGTCAGCTCTCCCGCAGATGTCCTGAGCGACGACATCC
>JBASJP010000207.1:0-17234 GCA_049655345.1 Moraxellaceae bacterium | reverse complement strand
TACACGCCACGCACGACTGACGTGCAGCCGGCGCCGGCTGCCCAGCCTGTAACCCAGTAACGACAAACGGAAGGTCCCCCATGTTCAAGCTTCAATTTGTGGATAACCGGCAGCCTGCAATGTGGCTGGTCGATCAGCGCCTGACCATTGGTCGTGACAAAAGCAATGGTCTGGTTATTGATGATGATGGGCTGAGCGTATTTCACGCCGAGTTGCGGCAGGATGATGGCAGACTGTTTGTCTGGGACTCCGGTAGTGTGAACGGGACTTTTCTTAATGGCGAAAAAGTTGCGCAGAAAGCCGAGGTAAAAGCCGGGGATGTGATCCGTTTTCATCTGGTCGAGATCCTGATTACCGATCCCTCCAAGGGGCCGGCACCGGTATTGCCAGTGGTGAAGCGTGATGTGGAAAAGCCGGCATTGCCGCAGTGGCAGTTAAAGGCAATGAGCGGTGCCATTTCCGGAAAGATGTTTCTGATTGACGGGACAACTGTGCTTGGGCGTGATCCTGGTTGTGACATCATCATCACGGGCCCTCACGTGTCGCGTCGGCATGCAGAGATTTCAATTCGCAGCGGACAGTTGTGGATGAAGGACCTTGGCTCGTCGAACGGTTCGTTCCTGAACGGGAAGCGTTCCGAGGAGTCGATGCTCAAGCATGGAGATGAGGTCAAGTTTGATGCAGTGATTTTTAAGGTGGTCGGACCATCAGAACCGGTGGACTCTGTTGATGAGGCGGACATGACCCAGTTCCGGCCGGCCATTGCGCCCAAGCCGGCAGCGCCAGCGCCAGTTCCTGCGCCTGTGGCCAAGCCTGCAGCACCGGTTGCTCCGGTGCCGGTGGCAAAGGTGGAGCCGGCCAAGCCTGCCGTCGTCGCAAAGCCTGCTGCTCCTGTGTCGGCGCCAGCCTCCAGTGGCGGCCCCGGGTTGGGACCATTGGTGCTGGTAGTGCTGGTGATGCTGGCAGCGCTGGCCATGTTTTTTATTCTGACCTGAGTCTCCGTGCAATAAAAAAGGAGCCGGCATGGCTCCTTTTTTATTGCTGTGCTTTTGTGTGGGTCAAGTGGCGATGCCGGTACGCAGTGTGCGGAGCAGCGACTCCCTGAACGCTGTATTCACGCCCAGTTCCTTCATGGTCCAGTAGTGCCCGCCAATTGCGCGATTGACCAGCATGGTGTCGGCCGAAGGCTGGAATGCATCCCAGTATTTAAGGTTCTTGCGCGCCCTCGCTACTATTTCCTCATGCATCCTTGAGCCGCCAAAGTCATAGGGCTGCTCCGAGAATGCCTTGAGGATGATGCTGGTCCATGGTGCATAAAAGTCAGCATCAATATAGGGCGCATTTTCCGTGTTGCGCACGCCCATTTCGACAAGTGCTTTCTCCAGCGCGTGATAGTCGCCTGCGAGGCTGGCATTGGTTGTCTTGCGGAATGACTCGACAATCTCCGGTTTTATTTTCTTGATGCAGCCATAGTCGTAAATGATCATTGATCCATCGGGGCGGAATGCAAAGTTTCCCGGGTGTGGATCGCAGTGAACTGCATTCAGTTCAAAGATCTGGGCGCCAATGGCGTTGAACAGCCGATGACCAAGTTCGTTTATTTTTTCCTGAGAATACAGCGGGGCAGTTACCTTGCTGATGTGGTCGCCGGGTTCATACGCCATGGTCAGCACGCGCTTGCTGGTGTAGTTGTCGAAGACGCGGGGCACGATTATTTTCGGGTCGCTGGCATGAAATGCAGCAAACAAACGGACATTCTCCGCTTCCTGTACGTAGTCAAGCTCGTCATGCAGGCTGCGCCGTATCTCGCCAAAGACTTCATCCAGCATGGCTTTGTCGACGCGCAGAACGCCGGCCAGCTTCAGTGCCATGCGCAAGTGCTTGAGGTCGGATTCGACGCAGGCATCAACGCCAGGATATTGAACCTTTACCACGACGTCATCGCCTTCCAGCGTGCGGGCGCGGTGCACCTGGCCAATCGAGGCGGCGGCAAACGGTTTGCTGTCGATCTCGGCAAATATTTCTGATGGTTTTTTGCCAAGCTCGCGCATGATTTGCTGCTCGATTACTCCGAACGGCATCGGCGGTGATTCCTGTTGCAGCTTGACCAGGGCATCAGCAATTTCTTTTGGAAAGACATCCTTGAATTGCGATGCAATCTGGCCAACCTTCATTACGGCGCCCTTCATCTCGCCCAAAGTGTTGGCGATCTGCTCACCCACTTGCATGAAGAGTTGTTCGCGCTCGCGTGTGCGTTCTTCTTCCGTGAGTGTGCCGATCATTCCCTTGACGCGGTTTTTGGCAAAATTGCCGGCGATGGAGGCGGACATGCCTGCCAGTTTCATGAAGCGTTTGCCGGGGGTGGTGGCGCCGAATTTCTTGTTATCGCTGGACATGGTTGTCTCTGTCTTGTGCTGCCATGGCGGGCAGCTCATTCCTTGAGTTTCAACCTGTTACCCATGCAGGGCAAGCCCTGCAGGACCGGAGGTGCAATGCGCTGATGGCGTTATGACATTTGGTTATGTCTGGTGCTTGCGAATCAAAAAGCCCGGCAGTTGCCGGGCAAGATGAGGGTAGTGTCTGGATGTCCGGATTAGCGCTGCTCACCGTCCAGGCTGATGCGACCGGCGCCGAAGACGGTGAAGGCGAGCAGGCCGCCAGCCATGGCCAGGTTCTTCATGAACATGATCTGCTGCATCTGGTCGGCGGCGCCGTGAAAGATGAAGGCTGACACGATGCTGAAGATGGCAAGGGCCAAGGCTGCCAGGCGAGCCTGAAAGCCGAGCACGAGTGCAATGCCGCCGCCGATTTCCAGCAGGATGACCAGGGGCAGCAGTTCCCCGGGAAGCCCTACGGAGGCCATGTAACCTTGTGTGCCGGCATAGCCGGCGCCAAGCTTGCTCAGCCCGGCTCCGATGAATATCCAGGCCATAAGGAGGCGCGCCACGAGGATCAGTGCCGCATTGAGTGCCGGGGCGTTAACGATGCTGATGACGTGACGATTGATGTTGCGAAAGAATTCCATGGGCTTCTCCTGGGCATTGGTCAGGTTCGTGAGGTAGTTGTTCAGATGACCCGGGCAAAATCATCAAAGCCGGGGCGGGGGCTGCGCGGGAACAGCTTGCTGGTATCGCCGTAGCCAATGTTCACCAGGAAGTTTGACTTGATGGCGCTACCGGCAAAGAACTCCGCATCCACCCCCGGTGCGTCAAAGCCTGACATGGCACCGGTATCAAGGCCGAGTGCACGGGCTGCCATGATCAGGTAGGCCCCCTGCAGTGAACTGTTGCGCATGGCGGTGCTGTTGATCAGTTCATCATTGCCGACAAACCATGAACGGGCATCCGCATGCGGGAAAAATGTCGGGAGTTGCTCGTAGAAGGCATGGTCCGCCCCGACAATGACGGTGACGGGTGCCGCCATGGTTTTGTCCACGTTGCCTGGTGCCAGAAACGGCTTCAGGCGTGCCTTTGCTTCCGGGCTTTGTACAAAGACAAGTCGTACGGGCTGGGAGTTGGCTGCTGTCGGACCCATCACGGTGAGTTCGTGGAGCTGGCGGATCTGCTCCGGGGAAACCGGCTTGTCGAGCCAGCCATTGTGTGTCCGCGCGTCAGTAAAAAGTTGTTTGAGGGCGGCATCATTCAGGGGGGTATTCATGGTTTTCTCCGTCATCGGTTTCTTTGTGCGGTCCCGGGATGGGCAAGGTTTTCAGGGCATATCAAAAAACAGGAATTCGGTATCACTCAGGGCGGTGAATGTCAGGGAGGCTTCCTGACGGATTGCTGCACCATCGCCGCTTTGCAGCAAGCTGCCATTGACATGGAGCTGACCGCCGATCACTTGTACCCAGCCATTGCCTCCGGTGAACGCGTGGTGCGCAGTAGCAGCAGCCGATAAACGGCCATGCCAGATGCGGGCATCCTGACGGATCACCAGCGATCCGTTTTCGCCATCCGGTGACACCACCAGTTGCAGGCCATCGGTCTCGGCAAAGCGCTTTTGCTGATAGCCGGGCTCGCTGTTTTGCGTATCCGGATACAGCCATATCTGCAGCAGCTCCAGTGGCTGGTTGTCACGGTTGTACTCGCTGTGGGTGACCCCGGTGCCGGCACTCATCAACTGGAACTCGCCTGCAGGCAACCGCTGCTCGTTGCCCATGCTGTCGCGGTGGCTGACGGCACCGCGCAGGACATAGGTCAGAATTTCCATGTTGTCGTGCGGGTGAGCCGGGAAGCCGGTGTGTGATGCAACAATGTCCTGGTTGATCACGCGCAGTGCAGAGACGCCCATGAAGCGCGGGTCGTAGTAGGACGAAAAGGAAAAGGTGTGCCGGGAGTCCAGCCAGCCAAGGCGGGCGTGGCCGCGATCCTCGCTTTTGCGGATGGTGATCATGGGGCATCTCCTCACTCGGGCCTGATATGGCCATCTCGATGTGGTGAAGAGTAGTATTGTTCGCTCTTGATGATTAGTCTGTTGTTTATGGAATGACTGTTCTTGTTTAAGGGACAATGTTCAGGGGGCAATGGAGCGACGATGGATCTCAATGATGTAGTGGTGTTCGAGCGGGTAGTGACGGAGGGCAGTTTGACTGCCGCCGCCGCAAGGCTGGGCCAGCCCAAGTCATCGGTCAGCCGCTCGCTGGCGAGACTGGAGGGGGATCTGGGTGTGCGCCTGTTGCACCGGACCACCCGCAAGCTGCACCTGACGGAGGCGGGCCAGGTGTTCTTTGATCGTGCCCGTCGTGTGCTGGTGGATTTGCGCGATGCCGAGCTGGCCGTGACGCAATTGCAGGAAAGCCCGCGCGGTAACCTGCGCATCACCATGCCGGTGGAGTTCGGCATGCGTTTCATGGGACGGGTGGTGGCAGAGTTCATGCAGAGGCACCCGGACGTGACGATCGAGACCGAGTTGTCCGGGCGCGTGGTTGATATGGTGGCCGAGGGGTTTGATCTGGCTTTCCGTATTGGCGAATTCCGTGACTCTTCGCTGGTGGCGCGTCGTCTGGGCAATCTCAATGGGCGGTTTTATGCGAGTCCGGCGTATCTGGGCCGGTTTGGTACACCGAAAAAACCGGAGGACCTGATGACGCATGACGTCATCCTGTTCATGCAGGCGAAAGAAAACACTGTGCAGCTGTTTCACCGGGGCAAGGGGGGTGAGCAGACCGCCGCCTGCAAGTTGACGCTGCATGGGCGCCTGACGGTCAATAACATCAGCATGGCCTGTGATGCGGCCGTGACGGGCATCGGGATTGCCTTGATGCCAGGCTTCCTGAGCGCCGAGGCGGTGGCGGCAGGGCAGTTGTTGCCGGTGCTGCCGGATCATCTGGTGTGTCACGGCGGGCTGTATGCAATGTATCCAAGTCGCGAACACATGCCATCCGCGCTACGCGCATTTCTCGATTTTGTCAGTGAGCGGATCAAGGAGCACCCGTGGTTCGAATAATTTCGTATTTGCGTGCATTGACGTCGGCAGACCGTACGCCGCACGCCAATCGGCATCTGGGTCGCTTGCTGGCATTTGTGGCGGGCTCATCAAATGCGGGTGGCTTTCTGGCCGTACAGGAGTACACCTCGCACATGACGGGCATTGTCTCGGAGATGGCCGACAATATTGCGCTGGGGAATTTCATGATGGCGCTGGCAGGCGTGACAGCTCTGCTGGTGTTTGTGGCGGGTGCGGCGCTGTCTGCGTATCTGGTCAACTGGGCACGTGCCTATCATCTGCATGGCATTTATGCGCTGCCGCTGATGGTTGAGGCAATCCTGCTGCTGGTGTTCGGTTTGCTGGGGACGAGCATCGAGGCGCAGATGACTTTTTTTGTGCCTGTCACTGTTCTTCTGCTCTGCTTCATGATGGGATTGCAAAACGCCATCATCACCAAGATTTCGCGTGCCGAAATCCGTACAACCCATGTGACAGGTCTGGTGACCGATATCGGTATAGGGCTTGGGCGCCTGGTGCATGCATGGCAGATGCCTTCCGAGCATCCGGATGAGGAACTGAAGGCGGTGCGCCGTCGTCTGGGCCTGCATGTGTCATTGGTGTTGCTGTTTTTTGTTGGCGGAGTGCTGGGTGCGCTGGGCTACAAG
This sequence comes from Moraxellaceae bacterium, assembly GCA_049655345.1. Lineage (GTDB taxonomy): Bacteria > Pseudomonadota > Gammaproteobacteria > Pseudomonadales > Moraxellaceae > UBA2031. Next base: position 11,142 of record JBASJP010000207.1, on the reverse strand, counting down.
CATGTCGGTTTTCTGGCGTCGGTGCCGCTGGCGGGCTTGTTGTTGCTCATATCCGTGGTGCCAGTGGCGGATGACCTGAAAGAACGTTTTGGCCGTCGAAGATGAGGTTTTTCTTGTTGATTTGCAGAGTCCGTTATCTGGTTGTGTTGATGATGTGGTCATGCCCCTTGATGGCGGCGCCGGTTTTTTCAGCGGCAGCGGGTGGAGATGTGCGCTGGTTTGACTGGCGCGAGTACCGGGATGGTGGGCAACTGTTGTCCGAGACGGGGCCACAATTGTTTGGTGTCGCTCGTCTGGGCGCCACTTCCGGTCACTGGCGAGCCAGTGTCGAGTCGCAGTTGGGGGGTGGTACGGCGCAATATGACGGGCAGCTGCAAAGTGGTGAGCCCTATGCAGCCGATGCAACCGAACAGGCGGTTGATACTGACTGGCGCCTTGCCTGGGTCGAGGAGAAAGTGGAGTTGTCGGTAGGGGTATTGCAGCGGGACTGGCGCCGGTTCATCGAGGGGGCATCCGGTGTGTCATCGGCAGAGGAGCGTTATCGCTGGCGCTTGCTGGTGTGGGGTGTGGGGGGACAGGTTGCGGAAACGCAAGGATGGACCTGCTTCCTGTCTGCCCGGATTGGCGCGCCGTTTGACAGCACGGAAAAGGTTTATCTGGGTGGCGGTTATGATGATGTGGCGCTGGAACCCGGCAATGGCCTTTACTGGCGTTTGGCTGTCCCCCTGAAAAGCCGCAGTCTGCCACGGTTGTCACTGGAGCCGTATTTTCAGCAGCAAACGTTAAAGCAAAGCGACGTGGTGCCACTGACACAGAATGGTGTGCCGACGGGCATCGGACTCTTTCAGCCCGAGTCCGTGCGTCGTGAGCTCGGGTTGACCCTGCTCTGGCAGTTAATGCCATGACCCATGAAAAAGCCCGCAGTTGCGGGCTTTTTCATGGGAGCGATAATCACTTGCCGGGAAACAGGGCCATCGGGTTTGGCAGCATGTCGGCCACCTGCGTGATGCCTGTGGCCAGATCATGGTGATTGTTGGCGGTCAGAGTGATGTGGCCCAGCTTGCGGCCTTCGCGCTCGCTTTTGCCGTACAGGTGCAGATGCGCATCGGGTAATTGCAGGATGTCTTCTGTTGCCGGGTGCTGGCCGATGATGTTGATCATGGCCGTGGGGCGATCGCAGGTTGTGGCGCCCAGCGGCAGTCCGGCAACCGCACGAACATGATTCTCAAACTGTGAACAGCGCGAGCCTTCAATGGTCCAGTGCCCGGAGTTGTGCACGCGTGGTGCGGTCTCGTTGGCAAACAGGCCGTTGCGGGTTTCGAATGTTTCCAGTGTGATGGCGCCCACGTGATCCAGCTCGTGCAGGATGGCAGAAATATAGCGCTCTGCGGTGAGCTGGGTGTCGCTGTCGACAAACTGTGCCGGTGCAATCGAGTGCGAGAGAATGCCGCGATGATGTGTGTTTTCCGTTAGCGGGTAACACACGGTTTTGCCATCACGACCACGTACGGCAATGATGGAGAGCTCACGTTTGAAGTGAATAAATTCTTCGGCAATCAGCGGTGCCTGCGCGCCAAGCTGTGCCCACGCTTCGCTGACCTGCTCTTCGGTTTTCAGCAGGAACTGGCCCTTGCCGTCATAGCCCATGGTAACGGTCTTGATGACGAGCGGAAGGCCCAGCGTTGCGGCAGCCTGTTGCAGATCGGATTCGCTGCGAATCTCGGCAAAGCGTGCTGACGGTATTTTCAGACTGGAAAAAAGTTTTTTCTCGTTGATCCGGTTCTGTGACACGGCGAGCGATTTGACGCCGGGATATACGGGCTTCTGTGCGGCAATACGCTCAACCCACGCCACCGGAATGTTTTCGAATTCGTAGGTGAATACATCGGCGCTGGCGATGAAGGCATCGAGGCTTGCTTCGGAGTTGTCTGCATCACCAAAACGGGGGCCGAGTGCTGCCGACGGGCAATCAGGGTTGCTGTCGAAAAACGAAAACGCCAGATCCAGCGGGTAGCCGGCAAGTGCCATCATGCGGCCCAACTGGCCGCCACCAAGAATGCCGATGCGCAGACGACTCACGCTGTCACTCCGGGCACGGGATTGGCCAGCACCTTTTCAGTTTGCGCTTCACGGAACTGTTCGATCACCGACAGGAACTCGGGGTGCTTGCCCACCAGTATCTGGGTGGCCAGCAGGGCGGCATTAATGGCGCCTGCCTTGCCGATGGCCAGGGTGCCAACAGGTACGCCACCCGGCATCTGCACGATGGAGAGCAGGGAGTCGAGGCCGTTCAGTGCCTGCGACTGTACCGGCACACCCAATACCGGCAGGGATGTCTTGGCGGCACACATGCCCGGCAGATGGGCTGCGCCGCCAGCGCCGGCAATGATCACTTCGATGCCACGGGCACGGGCGTTCTCGGCATAACTGAACAGTTTGTCCGGGGTGCGATGCGCAGAAACCACCTCGGCCTCAAAGGGCACACCAAGGGCGGTAAGGGTATCCGCGGCGTGCTGCATCGTGGCCCAGTCGGACTGGGAGCCCATGATGATGCCGACAAGTGCGCTCATGATTGATCTCGCTTGAGTGATCCCGGATGACCGTCGGGAAAAACGCGCTATTGTCCGGCTCTCGCGCCTGCTGTCAAACCCGGCTGTCTCCCGGGCGGGCTCCCCGGGTGATCCGGCCCCTTTACGGGTGGCCGGGGCTCGGGTAGGGTGCCGCGTGACTGATTCGTCACGGAGTGCTTCATGTCAGCTGCCAGCCCCGATCGCCGCGCCATCGCCTCCGGGCGGATACTTGCCCATCCCCTGCATGCCGCCAGCGGCCTGGTCATCGTGAGTTCGACTGGCGGCCGCAGCGAGATCACCTTTGCGGTGAACGATTTCACGGCCAATGTCATTGATACCCTTCACGGCGGCATTCTCTATGCCATGGTCGATGTGGCGGCCTTCATGGCGTTGCTGTCGGTGATTCCAGAGGGCCTGCACGGGGTGACGGCCGACATTCAGGTCAGTGTGCTGCGCGCCGCGAAAAAGGGCGATACGGTGCACGTGCGGGGGTGGGTGGATCGTGTGGGCCGTACCCTGGCCAATATGCGGGCAGAGGCGTTTGTGCCGGGGCCGGACGGGGAGCGTCTGATCGGTACGGGGACCGTCGTGAAAAGCCTGATTCCGGCGCCGTATTAGGCCTGCTGCCGGATCAGGATGTCGATGATGGCGGCCGCCATGCCAATGGCCACGGTGACGCCGACCAGAAATGCAATGAAGCGCCAGACCGGTTTCCAGCTCTCTGGCATTGGTTCGCGTGGCAGGTCGGACATGGGACTCAACTCCTGAACATGAAATAGACGGCGCCGACCATGCACAGGGCGGCCCAGACATAATCCAGCTTGAACGGCTCCTTCATGTAAAACACCACAAAGGGCACAAACACTGACAGGGTGATGACTTCCTGCAGGATTTTCAGCTGGCCGATGCTCATGCTGGTGTGACCGATACGGTTGGCCGGCACCATGAGCAGGTATTCAAAAAAAGCGATGCCCCAGCTGAACAGGACCGCATAGATGAGCGGGCGATGATTCATGTGCTTGAGGTGGGAGTACCAGGCAAAGGTCATGAAAACATTCGAGACCAGCAGCAGTGCAATCGTCTGCAACGGTACGGGCAGCGCATTCACGATGGGATTCCCCGGCAACGTATGGTTGGGATTGTCGCGGGGTGTGACCGCGTGATCAAGCAGGCAATTGCTGCTGGCGCTTTGCCGTGCTTGCTTGCCACAATACCGGCTTTGCCGGGCGAGGTGTGTGGCACCGGTATGTGCTGTTGATGACGGCGTGAGGAGCAGATGTGATGAAAGCCCTGTGGACCCTGTTCTGGCAGATATGCCAGTTGCGCCGGGGCCCGGAAGATGTGCCGTACTCTGTGCAGTTGCTGGTCTTGCTCGCTGTGCTGGATGTTGCCTTGGGGATTGGCGGCCAGTTGCTGGCGTCCCCCGATCGTCTGCGTATTGCCGTTTCCCTGACGCTGCTGGCAGTGGTCATGGATGCGGCAGTGTTTTGGGGCTTGTTGTGGTTCAAGCGTCTGCAGGCGCGCTGGGTGCAGGGGCTGACCACGATCTTCGGTATTGATCTGCTGCTGGGGCTGGTGGCGTTGCCACTGACCCTGCTCAGCCACGCTGTCGAGCCAAAGTCGGTCATGATCGGTCTGGTGGTGGTCGCGCAGATGTTGTTGGTGGGCTGGAACATCGGCCTGCGCGGCTTTGTGTTTCACCGGGCGCTCAATGTCGGGCTTCTGCAGGGCAACATGCTGTCGCTGGCGTTGTTCATGCTCAATATTTTCATCAGTGTCCAGCTGTTTCCGGAGCTGGTGCCCGTCAAGGGATGATCAGGGGTTTTCATGCATATTCACATTCTCGGCATTTGCGGCACCTTCATGGGCTCGCTGGCCGTGCTTGCCAAGGAACTGGGCTATCGCGTCACTGGTTCCGATGCCAATGTCTATCCACCCATGAGTACACAGCTGGAGGCCCAGGGTATTGCGCTGACGCAGGGGTATGATCCGGCCCAGCTTACCCCGCGCCCCGATCTGGTCGTGGTCGGGAATGCGATGTCGCGTGGCAACCCCTGTGTCGAGCATGTACTGAACGAAGGTATTCCCTATACCTCCGGCCCGGCCTGGCTGGCGCAGCATGTGCTGCAGGGCCGGCATGTCATCGGGGTGGCTGGCACCCACGGCAAGACCACCACTACCACCATGGTGGCGTGGGTGCTGGAGCAGGCCGGCCTCAATCCCGGCTTTCTCATCGGTGGCGTGCCCAACGGGTTTGCCGCCAGTGCGCGTCTGGGCGGCGGCAAGTATTTTGTGGTGGAGGCCGATGAATACGATTCGGCTTTTTTCGACAAGCGCTCCAAGTTCATTCACTACGCGCCCACCACGGCCATCCTGAATAATCTGGAATTCGATCACGCCGATATTTTCGAGAATCTCGACGCCATCAAGAAACAGTTTCATCACCTGGTGCGCACCGTGCCCGGCAAGGGGCGACTGATTGTGCCGGCGGATGATGCCAATCTGGCCGATGTGCTGGCGAAAGGGGCCTGGACGCCGGTGGAGAAATTCACGGTGGATACCGTAACGGATGGGGCGGCCTGGCGAGCAGAAAGCCTGAGCGAAGATGGCTCGGCCTTTGCGGTATTTCGTGATGGCGTGAAGCGCGGTGAGGTGCACTGGACCATGACCGGGCGTCACAGCGTCAACAACGGCATGGTTGCCATCATGGCGGCAGAGCATTGCGGCGTGAGTGTTGCCGATGCCTGCTCGGCCCTGTCGACGTTTCCCGGCGTAAAGCGCCGCATGGAGGTGGTGGGAGAAGTGAAGGGCATCACCGTCTATGACGACTTTGCCCATCACCCGACGGCTATCGCTACCACGCTGCAAGGCTTGCGCAAGAAAGTGGGTAGTGCGCGCATCATTGCCGTGATCGAGCCGCGCTCCAACACGATGCGGCTTGGCGCGCACAAGGACAACCTGGCACCGTCGGTGACGGCGGCCGATCAGGTGATCTGGTACCAGCCTGCCGGCCTGGATTGGGATCTGTCTCCGGTCATTGCTGCCAGTGCCGTGCCGTCAGTCGTGCTGGACTCCATTGACGGCATCATTGAAAAAATCGTGCGGGAGGCGCAGTCAGGTGATCAGGTGTTGATCATGAGCAATGGCGGTTTTGGCGGCATTCACCGCAAGCTGGTTCAGGCCCTGCACGGCTGAACGGCCACTGTTGCAGACATGCATGAAAAAGCCCGGACACCTGAGCAAGGTATCCGGGCTTTTTGTTGGCGGGCGCGTGTTATTCGGCGCCTTCCGGCTGGTGCAGCTTGACCGGCTCGCGTGTTTTCTTGCGCATGCGGATGTTCAGCATTTCCACGCCCAGCGAGAACGCCATCGCGAAATACACATAGCCCTTGGAGACATGCTGGCCAAAGCCTTCGGCGACCAGCAGGGTACCGACCAGAACGAGGAAGGACAGTGCCAGCACCTTGATGGACGGGTGCGCCTCCACGAAGTCGCCAATGGCCTTGGCGGCAAACATCATGACACCGACCGAGATCATTATCGCAATCACCATCACCGGCACATCCTTGGCCAGGCCCACGGCCGTGATGACCGAGTCCAGCGAAAACACGATATCGATGACGGCAATCTGCAGCACGATGCTGAAGAAGGCGGCGGAGCCAGCGTTGGGTGAGGGCTGGCCGTCTTCGCCGGAACCCTCAAGGCTGTCGAAAATTTCCATTGATGCCTTCCATAGCAGGAACATGCCTCCGCCGATCAGGATCAGGTCACGGCCGCTCACAGCCTTGCCCAGCACCTCGAAAAATGGCTCTGTCAGGCTCATGACCCAAGCCAGCGACAGCAGCAGCATGACGCGGGTGATCATGGCGAAGCCGAGGCCAAACAGGCGGGTGCGGTTGCGCATCTCCGGCGGCATGCGGTTGACCAGAATGGTCAGGAAAATGATGTTGTCGATGCCGAGAACAATTTCGAGCAGGGTCAAGGTGGCCAGTGCCATCCAGGCCTGCGGGTCGGCGATCCATTCAAACATGGGGGCTACTCCGGGGGTGGGGAACGCGCGCAATCTAGGTGAGTGCGGGGGAATTGTCCATCAGACCTGGCGTTACCGTCGCCGGTTTCCTCGGGTAGACTGCCTTTTTACGGTGCAATGAGCCTTGGCCTGACATGACCCCTGATCTTTCTTCCTGGCAAAAAAGCCATGACTTCCATGCCAATCTGGAGGCAGCAGAAGCCAGTACCCGGCGCGTGCTGTGGCTGACCGGCATCATGATGGTGGTCGAGATTGTGGCGGGCACGGTGACCGGCTCCATGGCGCTGCTGGCCGATGGCTGGCACATGGGTACGCATCTGGCGGCGTTCCTGATTGCGGCGCTGGCCTATGCCCTGATGCGCCGGCACAAGGATGACCTGCGTTTCTCCTTCGGCACCGGCAAGATCGCCGTGCTGGGCGGCTTTGTCAGTGCCCTGGCGCTGGGGGCAGTAGCGCTGGCCATGATTGTGGAGTCAGTGGCGCGGCTGGCCTCGCCGGGTGACGTGCATTATGGCGAGGCCCTGCTAGTGGCGATTGTAGGGCTGGGAGTCAACCTGCTGTCGGCCAAATGGTTGCATGACGCCGGGCATGACCATTCCCATGCTCACGACCACGACCACGACCACGACCACGGGCCCCGGCACGACATCAACCTGCGCGCCGCCTATGTGCATGTGCTGGCGGATGCGCTGACCTCAGTGTTTGCCATCGTGGCGCTGTTGGCGGGGCTGTATCTGGGCTGGCGCTGGCTGGACCCGCTGATGGGGATTGTGGGGGCGGTCATCATCCTGCATTGGGCGCAGGGTTTGCTGCGCGATGCGACGGCACAACTGGTGGATCGACTGCCCAGCGACGAGCTGCCGCGGTTCATCCGGCAGGCGCTGGAGTCAGAACCGGCTACCTGGGTGACCGATCTGCATATCGTGCGGGTGGGCAGCCGTTCCTATGCCGCTGTCATTTCCGTGTTTGCCGATAATCCGCAGCCGCCGGAGCACTACAAGCGGTTGCTGGTCTCGCGGCAGGAGCTGGTGCATGTGTCGGTCGAGATTCATCGGCACTAGCGGCCGCGTTTGATTGCGTAGTACTGATCAATAAAAAAGCCGGCGAATCGCCGGCTTTTTTATTCTCCACACCCTATCACTCGAAGTGGCAGATGTAATCCAGCATTTCCAGGGTTTCAATATCGAACGAGGAATTGCCGGGCACCTTGAAGGATTCGCCGCCCTTGTATTCCGTCCATTCGGTGGCGCCCTGCAGGCGGATGCGGCAGCGGCCAGCGTTCAGTTCCATGATTTCCGGTGCACCGGTATTGAAGGTGAGCGAGGACGGGAAAATCACGCCAACCGACTTGCGGGTGCCGTCGGCAAACAGCACGTTGTGGCTGACACACTTGCCGTCAAAGTAGACATTGGCTTTCTTGACGACGCTGACATTGTCGAACTGGCTCATGAGGGCTCCAGGGGTATCGGTATTCAGGGCTGAAGGGTGTTGCCGGTGCAGCAGGCAATCAGGACGCGCGGATTCTAGGCGTTAGCCTGTGTACTGCAAAGGGCATCCATCCGGCCCGCCATCAAATTGTCATGGCGGGCTGAGAGTCTGCGGGCATGAACAGCCAGAGCTTGCCGTGGCCATGCTGAGCGCCTTCCGCCGCCCTGCATACCTCGAACTTCTGCCGGTGATCCGCCCCGAGGCATTGCGAACGGGCGATCTGGTGCTCTTTTCCGGCAGGACACTGTCTGCCCGTCTGGTCCAGGCATGGACAGGCAGTTACTGGTCCCATGTCGGGATCGTGATGCGTATTCCCGAATATGGTCCGGAGCCCTTGCTCTGGGAGACAACCCGGGCCAGTTGCGTGGCAGACATCCGGCATGGCCGGCGCGATGACGGAATGCAGCTGGTACCACTGGCCGACAAGCTGGCCAGCTATCCCGGCGAGGCAGCAGTGCGGCACCTGATCGGCGTGGAAAACGGGCATCGCCGGTATCAGCGCATGCGGCCACTGATGCATGAGTGGGGAGCGCTGCCGTACTGGAATTTTGTCTCCAAGCAGCTGCGCACACGGGTCCACGGACGTGATGCCGCCCCGTTCCGGCAAGGGGGCTTTTGCAGCGAGTTTGTCGCCGAGGTTTACAAGCATTTGCAGTTGCTGCCGGCGGACAAACGCTCGATTGATTATGTGCCGCGCGACTTCAGCCCCGAGAGCAGTCTGTCGCTTCTGCGCGGGCGTTTGTCGCCCGCCAGCCTGTTGCTGCCATGACTGCCCATGTCTGGTGCGGTGTTTTCCGGAAAACTTCACAAATATTCTGAAAAAATATTTTCAGCAGCAGAAGTTATGCGTTATGTTCGGAGCAACCTGATGACGTGTGGCAGAAGCCACGGGGAGGGTAAGCACGACATGATCTGATACGGATCTCGTTGCCGTTCCCGGGCCGCGCTCGCGCGATTCCTTCCCTTACGTTGTTCAGGTGCAGACATGGAAGACAATAAAGACAATTCCCTCCAGCGCAAGATTGCCTACGTACTTGATACCAACGTCCTCATCCATAATCCCGATTCTGTCCTGAACTTTGAAGAACATCGCGTCATCATCCCGATGACCGTGCTGGAGGAGCTCGACAAGCTCAAGTCCGGCAAGGCGTCAGTCTCGGCCGAGTGCCGTGCCGCCATCCGCCTGATTGATGCCATTCTTGGTAACGCAGCACCAGAGCAGATCCGGCAGGGCGTGCCCATATGGCGTGATATCACACGCACCCATCTCGGTACGCTGTCCGTACTGATGGATACGCAGGATGGTCCCGGCAAGGATTACCTGTCGAACGAACTCAATGACAACAAGATCATCAATCAGCTGGTAACCCTGCAGGCAGCGGATATTTCCACCAAGATCGTGCTGGTGACCAAGGACATCAACATGCGCCTGAAAGCGCGCGCGTGCGGCCTGTCGGCGGAGGATTACCACAACGATCAGCTGGTTTCGGACATCAAGCAGCTGGCACGCGGCTATCACGAAGTCAGCGGCTCGTTCTGGGACCGTGTCAAGTCGGTGGATACTGTGCAGGGTATGGGTGAGACACTGCATCATGTGCCGCGCGACTGCATTGATGACACGCTCTACATCAACCAGTTCATCGTTGATGAGGAGGGGTTTGTCGGGCGGGTACGCGAGATTGAACGGGACAGTGTGGTGCTGGTGGACTTGCCGCGCGAATCACTCATGAATCAGCAGGCCTGGGGACTGGTGCCGCGCAATATTCATCAGGCGCTGGCGCTCAATCTGCTGATGGATCCGAATGTGCACCTAGTGTCGCTGACCGGTCCTGCCGGTTCGGGGAAAACGATACTGGCGCTGGCGGCAGCCATTGAGATGACGATTGTCGAACGCCGTTTCAACAAGATCATTGCTACCCGCTCCACACCGCCGCTCGCGGAAGAGCACGGCTTTCTGCCGGGGACCGAAGAAGAAAAAATGGACCCGTGGCTGGGCGCCATCAGTGACAATATCGAGGCGTTGCATCTCAATGATGCCAGTCCCTCGGGCTCCATCGAGTATGTGAAAGAAAAAGCGAACATCCAGTTCAAGGCGCTTAACTACATTCGTGGCCGCAGCTTCCAGCGCTCGCTGATCCTGATTGATGAGTGCCAGAACCTGACGCCGCACCAGATGAAGGCCATCATCACGCGTGCCGGTGAAGGTTCGAAGGTGGTTTGTCTGGGAAATCTGGCGCAGATCGATACGCCGTATCTGAGCCCGACCAGTTCCGGCCTGACCTACATGAGCGAGCGTTTCAAGGGGTTCCGTCATGGCGGGCATCTGCAGTTGCATGGCGTGCCGCGCTCGATCCTGGCGGAGTATGCCGAATCCAATTTGTAGCCGGTGGTTGTACTGGCAGCCGGCAACAGCAAAACAGGGCGGCGATGGCTTGAGACTGCCGCGACGCCCTGCTAGCGTTCGCGCACACTTTTTTGCGCAGGACTGCCATGCTGCCCCTGTCTCCTGAACAAGTTGCCTATGTCGAACGTCGCCGTCGCCAGATTGCCTGGTGGCCCTGGATGGCGGCCCTGCTGGTGCTGATCCTGGCGGGCATCTATGTCTGGCTCTGGCTGCAGTTTCCCTGGTTCCTCGACCCACAGGCGCTGCTGCAGGGCTTGCGCAACGGTTCGATCGATACCAACGAACTGGCCACACTGGCAGCGCTGGGTAATCTGGCCTTCACCGGTGGAGGCTTGCTGATTCTGGTGATCATTCTGGTGACCAGCGTTGCCTTGTGGAACGAGCGCCGGCTGATCCGCTGCCTTGATCAGTTGGCCCCACCGCTGTTGCCCGGCGGCGTGACCGGGTCCGCGGCAGGCGATTCGCAGGCCGGACCCGGGGCAGGCGCCACGGACAGTGACCGTGGCTGACTTCAAGGATCATTTCTCGGCGCTGGCGGCGGACTACGCCAGCTTTCGTCCCCGTTACCCCGCCCGCCTGTTTGCGGATCTCGCAGCGATCTGCCCGGGGCAGGTCATGGCCTGGGACTGCGCCACCGGCAATGGTCAGGC
>JBASJP010000206.1:0-14046 GCA_049655345.1 Moraxellaceae bacterium | reverse complement strand
GGCCGCCAAAATGCAAAGAGGCCCGCAAAAGCGGGCCTCTTTGTTACAACAGTACAACACCGAACCGGTGAACCGGTCCGGCACTGCCGTTATCAGCAGCTGTAGTACAGATCAAACTCGATCGGGTGCACCATGGTGCTGACCATACGGGCTTCTTCGGTCTTCAGCTCGATGTAGGCATCCAGCATTTCCTTGGTGAACACGCCACCCTTCAGCAGGAAGTCATGGTCTGCCTTGAGGGCGGCAATGGCTGTCTCAAGGTTTTCGGCCACGGTTGGCACCAGGGCGTCTTCTTCCGGCGGCAGGTCGTACAGGTTCTTGTCAGCCGCTTCGCCCGGGTGGATCTTGTTCTGGATACCATCAAGACCAGCCATGAGCAGGGCAGCGAAGGCCAGGTACGGGTTGGCAACCGGATCCGGGAAACGGGCTTCGATACGACGGCCCTTCGGGTTGCTCACATACGGAATACGGATGGAGGCCGAACGGTTACGGGCCGAGTAGGCCAGCTTGATCGGGGCTTCGTAGTGAGGCACCAGACGCTTGTAGGAGTTGGTGGCCGGGTTGGTGATGGCGTTCAGGGCACGGGCGTGCTTGATCACACCACCAATGTAGTACAGGGCCATTTCGGACAGACCGGCATACTGGTCACCAGCAAACAGGTTCTTGCCATCCTTGGAGATGGACATGTGCACGTGCATGCCGGAACCGTTGTCACCCACCATTGGCTTGGGCATGAAGGTAGCGGTCTTGCCAAAAGCATGGGCAGTGTTCAGTACGGCGTACTTCAGCACCTGCACTTCGTCAGCCTTGCGCACCAGGGTATTGAAGGACACACCGATTTCGCTCTGGCAGGACGCCACTTCGTGGTGCTGCACTTCAACGCGGCCCGGGCCCATCATGGCTTCGATAGCGTTGCACATGGCGACACGCAGGTCCTGCTGGGAATCAACCGGCGGCACCGGGAAATAACCACCCTTCACGCGAGGACGGTGACCGGTGTTGCCACCTTCGTAATCATTGTTGGTCGACCAGGCAGCTTCTTCGGCAATGATCTCGTGCGACACGCCGGACATGTTGATCTTCCACTTCACTTCGTCGAACACGAAGAACTCGGGTTCCGGACCAAAGTAGGCAGTGTCACCAATACCGGTGGACTTCAGGTAAGCCTCGGCACGCTTGGCGATGGAGCGTGGGTCGCGTTCGTAACCCTGCATGCTGGTCGGTTCGATCACGTCGCAGGTGATGACCACGGTCGGCTCGTCGAAGAACGGATCCATGAAAGAGGTTTCGTCATCCGGCAGCAGGATCATGTCGGAAGCTTCGATACCCTTCCAGCCAGCAATGGAAGAACCGTCGAACATCTTGCCGTTGACGAAGGTGTCTTCATCAACTGTGGCCGCCGGGAAAGAAACGTGCTGTTCCTTGCCCTTGGTGTCGGTAAAGCGAAGATCAACCCACTTCGCATCGTGTTCTTTGATCAGGCCAAGCGTTTTCTTCGACATGTTGTTCTCCAGAAGAGCAGATAAAGTACCAGTAAGGCGCATTCTCAGGACTTCACGCAGCAAAATGCCGGACAGGAAGCGCCATCGAACACCGTGATGCCATGAGAGCAAAATACGTACCAGTCTTGCCTAACCCGCCAATAACGCGAGTTGTCAGTACTGGCGGTGCTTTTGACCCTCACAAAAGCACCAAATTGGAACACTTTGGATTAATTACGCACCAAAACAAGCCATCAACCTACCAGGAGACGGATATGAAACTCGTTATCCCGTCTCTCTGCACCCAGAACCTGATGTCCATGCACCCGGCACCAGGCAGGAATATCCTGCATAACCCCTGGATCGGTAGCAATTACCAGAAGTTCATCACCTTTTCCCAGACTTTTGACCATATTCTGGGTCCGGATCACGGGCAAAGGGCATAGCAACCTGCGCGCATCCAATTGGTGCACATCCCTTCCCGGGTCAGACATACCATGACTCCGGCAGCTCATCACTGCGCACGGGAACGACGCGCAACTGCTGCGCCACACCACCCTTGCGAGTGATTTCCACCTCGATCTCATCCGCATCGCGCCCCTGGCTGAAGCGGCCGGCAATGCGCGCCGCCTGCAGCAGGTCTGCTTCGCTCGGCTGACCATCCACCAGCGTCAGCGGACCGTTATGGCTGAGAATGCGGATGGCATCGAACTCGCGACGATACCCCTCAAGGAAGTTGTTTTCGCCTTCCTCACGACCAACAATCAGCTTGTAGTTCGACGCCGGACGGACATGACGACCAACCTTGAGCAGCATGATGTCGTCCAGTTCGTACCGACGCTCGCCACGGGCCTGCCAAAGGTCGGACAGCTTACGGGAATAGCTCTCATCTGTCAGGAAGCAACAACCACCCGCCGGCTGCGCCCAGTCCTGAAAACCGAACTTTGTCGCCAGCTCTACCTGCGGCTTGCGACTGCGGCCATGAAAATCATACAGCTTGTCGCGATTCACCCAGCCCTCGCGCTCCGGCAGGGTAGGCGCCAGGCGCTTGGCGCACAGCGGGCGCAACAACAGGTCATCGGCCCCCGACTCCCGGGCAATGATGGGCATGGTCATGGCGCGCTGGGACTTCGGACGCTGCCCCACCACCTCACCGGTAATCAGGAAGTCAAAGCCGTTGGCATCCGCAAATGCCCGCGCCCGGTTCACGAAGCCCATGGCCTTGTTCACCATGTAGATCTTGCAGTCGAGGCAGGGATTGAGGTTGGCGCCGTAGCCATACTTCGGGTTGAGTACGACATCCTTGTACTCTTCCGAGATGTCTTCAATGTTAAGCCGGATACCCAGCTGCTCGGCCGACCACAGCGCATTGTTGCGCTTCTGCTTGTTCTGGTCCTGCTTGCGGATGGCGTGGGTATGGCCTTCTACACAAAAGCCGGTATAGAAGTTGATCCCTTCAACCTCGATGCCCTGCTCCTGCACCACGCGCACGGCAAGCATGGAGTCCAGCCCGCCGGAAAGCAGGGCCAGGGCACGACGTTTGATGGGGGCAGCAGTCATGGAGGGAGTACAGGAATGAAAAGGAGCGGCATTATAGAGCGGTCTGCAGAAATTCGCATGGTCCTTCACGGCTTTATCCTGAAGACGCAGACGGTTAGCATGTCACCACATCAATGGAGCATGCCCATGACACGCTGGCCCCTGTTGCTACTACTGACGCTGGCCCTGCCACTGCAGGCAGAAACCACTGACACCCTCGCCGCGACTGCCCCGCAAGCACCTGCCCTGCAGGGGGCCGCCCCCCATACGGTAGCGCCGCGCCAGATCCTGGCCATGGACCGCATCCTGCCGGGTGCCACCGAGGACAAGATCAAGGCCCTGCTCAGTGATGAGGCGCGTGCAGTGATCAACCTGTATCTGGCAGGCAAGATCCGGCAGTGGTACTTCCGCCAGGACCGGCCGGGTGCCGTACTGATCCTGGAGACGGACAGCATGGAAGAGGCCGAGAAACTGGTCGGCAGCCTGCCATTGACCCGCAGCGGACTGCTGGCCTATGACCTCATCCCCATTGGCCCCTACATTCCCCTGGCCACCATGATTCCGCCGGAATCCCCCCAGAAGCGCAAAAAGCGCTGAACGACACACTCAACGGTAACCTGAAAATGGACTGCATTTTTTGCAAGGTCGCGGCACATGACATTCCTGCCCGCACGGTATTCGAGAATGAGCGACTGATCGCCTTCCACGATCTTTTCCCGCAAGCGCCAACGCACATCCTCATCATTCCCAAAATCCACTACACCACCCTGAATGATGTCCCTGCAGCGGACAGTGCACTGCTGGGTGAAATGATGAGCACGGCCACACAGATTGCCAAAGAACTTGGCGTGGATGAAAGCGGCTATCGTGTCGTGATGAACTGCAACAAGGATGGTGGCCAGAGCGTGTATCACATCCACCTGCACCTGCTGGCAGGGCGTCAGCTTGGCTGGCCACCGGGCTGATGCAGGTCATGCGGTTGCGACGGCACATCGTTCATACTTGCCGTCTGGTTCATTCCTTGTTCGCGACTGACGTCGCTCCTTCAAGACAGCAGGAGCACCACCATGCGCCACTACTCGCTTTTTGATCGCCTGATCACAGAGGCCGACAAGGCCTTGCGCACCATTGCGCCGGGTGCCATGCAGGGGCAACGTCCAAGTCCCGCACAACCGCTCTCGGAAACAACACTGAACGAAGAAGAGCGGCGACACGTTGCCGGCCTGATGCGTATCAACCATGCCGGTGAAGTCTGCGCGCAAGCGCTGTATCAGGGGCAGGCACTGACCGCACGCCTGCCGGATGTGCGTGCCGACATGGAGCAGGCGGCACGCGAAGAGGAGGATCACCTGGCATGGTGCGAGCAACGCGTCAGTGAACTTGGGTCGCACACCAGCGTACTCAATCCGCTGTGGTATGCTATGTCATTCGGGATTGGTGCAGCCGCAGGCATGGCCGGCGACAAATGGAGCCTTGGCTTTGTGGCAGAAACGGAGCGTCAGGTCTGTGGCCACCTGCAGAGCCACATGAGCCGCGTACCGGTCTTGGATGAGAAAACCCGCGCCATCCTGCAGCAAATGCATCACGACGAAGCGGAGCACATGCAGATGGCCGTCAATGCCGGCGCCGCCGAACTACCCCAACCGATCCGGCGCCTGATGACGCTTATGTCCAAGGTCATGACATCGGCCGTGTACCGGATCTGATACGATGCCCCCCATAGAAAACGGCGCCCTGTGGCGCCGTTTTCATGTCTGCTTCCGCTCAGAGGCGCGACTCAAAGCCAGCCGGTTTCCTTCAGCTTGCGCACAATGGCCTTCACAAAACCATCCGTGTCCCTGTCCATGTTGTCCTGCAACAGGGTACGGGTGCGCGCTGTCCAGACAGCATTGCCGGTTTCGACATCGTAGAGTTTGGTCTCTACCACTGCCTTGCGCTCAAGCAACGGCATCTGGTCCCGACGACTAAGGCCGTCCATGGTGATCATCCAGGTATCGTCCACCCAGCCCACACGGGTTCCCGGATTACGCGGCGGCGTGAACAAGACATGCTCTTCGGAGTCGGTTTTTATCTCGGTCTCGGAATAGTCCACCAGTCGCGTCACCAGGATACCGGTCACTCCTTCCGCCCTGACGCGCTCGGCAATCACTTCCCGTGTCGGCAATTTCCCGTCCGGATACCAGTCCGACGACAACACCAGTGTGCGCGACGGTGACCCCAGAGCCCTGGCAAAGGACTGCTCCAGCAGTTGCCTCGAGTCATCCGACACGTTGACCCCGAACACCAGAACTTTTTTCAGGGTAACCGTGGACGGTTTTTCGCTCTTCACGGACTCGACGCTGGTTGATGACGTCATCAACTGACAACCGCCCAGTGACAGTGCGAGCGCCATCAGCAGGAATGCAGATCGTTTCATGACGTCCCCCTCAGTCGGCAACGATTTCGTAATCGTGGGTAATCACCACGCCCGCCTGTCCCAGCATGATCGACGCGGAGCAGTACTTGTCTGCAGACAGATCCACCGCCTTCCTGACCTGGGCATCCTTCAGCTCACGCCCCTTCACGATGAAATGCACATGAACCTTTGTGAACACCGCAGGTACGGCATCTGCCCGCTCGGCCTCAAGCACGGCCTCGCATGAGGTAATGTCCTGACGCGACTTTTTAAGGATAGTCATGACATCAAAGGCCGTGCACCCCCCCATCCCCATCAGCAGCAACTCCATGGGTCGCGGCCCCAGATTGCGACCACCGTATTCGGGCGCACCATCGACAATCACTGCATGACCACTGCCGGATTCAGTCATGAAGGTAACATCCTCAATCCACTTCACTCTGGCTTTCATCTCACTCCCCTGTCCGGCTGACTGACCATATGGGTCAGAAATCAGCACAAAATCACACTAATCCCGCTTAATCACTCACAGTAGCTGTGTTATGTTCGACACATATTAACAATAACGGCACAAGAGGACGTCTCCATGGCCCGACTGCCGGTCAACTCCCACGTTCCCCACATCGACAGCTTTCTGGATCAGTGCCATCGCCGCAAGTACCCGGCGCGAAGCACGATTATCTACGCTGGGGATGCAGGCGACACTCTTTTTTTCATCATCTCCGGCGGGGTTTCTGTCGTAATCGAGGATGATGAAGGCAGGGAAATGGTAGTGGCCTACCTGAATGCCGGTGACTTCTTCGGTGAAATGGGCCTGTTTGAAGACAAACCGGTGCGCTCCGCCTGGATCAAGGCCAAGACCGCCTGCGAAGTGGCCGAGATCAGTTACCAGAAGTTCAAGGAACTGGCACGGCAGGATGCCGGCCTTATTTTCGCCCTTTCGGCCCAGATGGCCGGCCGCCTGCGTGCCACCACCCGCAAGGTGGGTGACCTTGCATTCCTGGATGTTACCGGTCGTGTGGCCCGCACCTTGCTCGATCTCTGCAAGCAACCGGATGCGATGACCCATCCGGACGGCATGCAGATCAAGATCACTCGCCAGGAAATCGGCCGTATTGTCGGCTGCTCACGTGAAATGGTCGGGCGCGTGCTCAAGTCACTGGAAGAGCAGGAACTCATCTCCGTGAAAGGCAAGACCATGGTGGTATTCGGGACACGCTGAATCGCCCGGTTCACCACCGATCACCCGGGTGCCGTCAGCAACTCCTCCAGCGGCACCGGCTTTCCCACGCCATATCCCTGCATGTAATCCACGCCATATTCGCGCAACAGTTGAATGATGGCGTCATTCTCCACAAATTCAGCGATGGTCTGCAGCCCCATGGTGCTGGCTACGCGGGTAATGGACTGCACCACGGCCTGATCAACAGGAGACTCCGGCAGGGACCGGATGAAGCTGCCATCAATCTTCAGGTAATCGAACGGAAAACTCTTGAGATAATCATAAGTGGCGAGGCCCGTGCCAAAGTCATCCAGAGACACACTGGCACCCATGGCACGTAGCGACTCCACCAACTGCCCTGCGGCCTCGCGACTGGAGATTGCCTGCGACTCGGTAATCTCGAAGCAGAGCTTTTGAGGAGCAATGCCGCTCGATCTGACCTGCTCCTGTATCCAGGCTGCGAGCGTCGGATCACTGACCGACCAGCCCGTCAGATTGATGGCACACTTGCCCAGCCCCTCCACCGCTGCTGGATGCAATGCCAGCCAGCCGAGCAACTCACGAATCACATAGCGATCAATTTCGCCGGTCAGCTGGGCCCGCTCAGCTGCGGGAAAGAAATAGGCCGGTGATTCGATCACGCCATTTCTCTGGCGCAGGCGTAACAGCACCTCGCAATGAACACCGCCCCCTTGGCCAGACAAGGGCGCAATGCGCTGTGCGTACAGCACAAAACGCTTTTCCGTAAGGGCAGCTTTCACTTCTTCCTGACGCCGCAGCAAGGCGCGCCGTGTCTGCATGAGATCAGCTGCGTCCGAGGCCACCTCAATACGATCACCGGTATTTGCCGCTGCCACGGCCAGTGCCAGCTCCGACGCAAGTAGCGCCTGATCGGCATTCCCGTCGCGCGACATCAGTACCGACACGGTAGGGCGCAGGGCGATGGCCTCGGTATCCCCCGTGAATACACGACCGTTCAGCTCAGCATAGAGTTCTGCTGCATGGCTCGCCGCCCCTGACAAAATGGCGGCCAGAGGGAACACGCCGTAACGTCCCCGATCCAGCCGGGCAACCGTTGCCCCGGGATAACGGGCACGCAGTTCGCGGGCAAGGATTTGCTCCAGATCCTCGGCGGCTGTCGCCCCCAGCAAATCGACAATGCCGGTCATGCCCTCCAGTCGCAGTACCAGCAGCACTGCATCGTCCTCGGAGGACAGGATCTCCCTCAAGGCGCGCTCGTTGGCCAGGCCGGTCAGCAAATCCGTGCGTGCCAGCTCACGCTCACGCGCCAGCATGCGCCGACGTTCCAGGGAAACAGCATTGAGTAACTGTGCCAGCACCGTAAAACCGGCAATCTGCAGCACCAGCTCAAGCAGGTCACGATTACTCAACCCGGCCGGGGCGCCCGTCAGCTCTGCAGCAATCATCGCAGCGGTCACCAGCAGCACCGCAACATTGAGGAAAGCCGGTTGGGCACGCATGGCTGGCCATACCACCAGCAATCCGGCCAGTGGCAACGCCACACCCCCCAGATCAGCATGCGTCAGCCAGAGCAGGCCAAACACCCCTGCCAGGAGCAGCAACCAGCGCATGGCCATCCCGGCATCGGGTCGTAACGCCACCAGCCCGTCCCGGGCAAGCGTCAGCGTCAGTCCACCAAAAACCAGCACACCCATCGCCTCAGCCACCCAGAAAACCAGAAAAAGCTGGCCAAACCCGATGTCGGCATAGAGGCCTGAGAAATGAAAGCTGCCGGCCCCTACCAGCGCACTGACGGTACCTCCAGCCATGACCCCGGAAAAATAAAACCGTGTCGTGGATGCCAGGGCGGTTCCGCTTTCCCGCTGCAAATACTGATACAGGACACGAGCCACCAATGCTCCCGCCACCACCTCCAGACAGGCCACTGGCAGCAACATATGGTTCTGCCCGGTGAAAACCACCCATGCCAGCAGTCCGCCACATACGGCCAGCAGTGCAGGCCATCCCCAGACCAGTATGAGGCCGAAGGCAATGCCGACAGGGGGCCAGATCAGGGAAGCATCGCCAGCGGCCGAGACCAGCCGTGAGGCCGCCAGTGACAATGCCGTTGCCGCAATGACCAGGATCATCACGATCCAGCCAGGCCTGAATTTCGTCTCAGCCATTACCATTACTTCCCGTTATCGAGAGCCGCCATCCAGAGACAGAAGCTGCCCCTCCGATCGCTGTAACAGGCACGTTCCTGTGACTAGAAAAAGAGCTCCGCCAGCTTCACTCCAGGCTCCGGTGCCCGCATGAAGGCCTCGCCCACCAGAAAGGCATGCACATCATGATCCCGCATGAGGGCAACATCTGCCTGTGTGTGAATGCCACTTTCCGTCACCACACGACACCCGACCGGAATACGGCTCAACAACTGCAATGTGTTCTCAAGCGACACCTCAAAAGTCTTGAGGTTACGGTTATTGATGCCGATCAGGGGACAATCCAGACGCAGAGCCCGCTCCAGTTCTTCGCCATCATGCACTTCAATCAGCACATCCAGTGAGTGCTCCCGGGCACAGGCATACAGCTCGTTGAGCTGGCCATCGCAGAGTGCCGCCACAATCAGCAGCACGCAGTCGGCATCAATGGCACGGGCTTCCACTACCTGATACGGATCAATCAGGAAATCCTTGCGGATCACCGGCAAGGCACAGGCACGACGGGCTTCCTGCAGATAGGCATCGGCCCCCTGAAAGAAATCGACATCAGTGAGTACGGACAGACAGGCGGCCCCCGCCTTTTCATAGGAACGCGCAATATCCGCCGGGCGAAAATCGGCGCGAATCACGCCCTGGCTCGGCGATGCCTTCTTGACCTCGGCAATTACCCCGGCCTTGCCGGCAGCAATCTTTGCCTCGATGGCGCGATGAAAACCACGCACCGGGTCGGCATGACGTGCCGCCTCTTCCTGTGCAGAAAAGCTCTTGCGCTTCTTGCCGGCGGCAACTTCCTCGACCTTGCGATCAAGGATTTTCTGGAGAATGGTGGGAGTGGCAGAAGAAGCGCTCATGAACGTGCTCTTGAATATGGAACGGAAGCAGCCGGAACCACTCCCGCCAACACAGGAAAAAATCAGGCCGAGACGGACTGGGTAAACTCGCGCAGGTTATCGAACTTCTCCAGCGCCTGGCCGCTGTGAATCACATCAAGTGCCAGTGCCACGCCCTGCCTGAAATCCTTCGTAAGACCTGCGACATAAATGCCGGCACCAGCGTTGAGGGCAATCGTGTCAGCCGCCTTCCCTGCGTACTCGCCCTTGCGCTTGCCAAGGGCATCACGAATCAGTGCCAGCGACTCCTTCGAGCCGTTCACGGACAGGCCGACCAGACTCTGGCTTTTCAGGCCGACATCTTCGGGCGTGAGGATGTATTCGTGAATCTCGCCGTTCTTCAGTTCGGCCACCTGCGTTGTGGTCGCCAGACTGAACTCGTCCAGACCATCCTTTGAGTGCACGACCAGGGCATGCTCGCTGCCCAGGCGCTGCAGCACTTCTGCCAGCGGGCGGCAGAGCTGGCCGTTGAAAACGCCGATGACATGACGCTTCACGCCGGCCGGATTGGTCAGCGGGCCGAGGATATTGAAAATGGTGCGCAGGCCGACGTCCTTGCGGGCGGTGATGGCATGTTTCATCGCCGCATGATGATTGACGGCAAACATGAAGCCGATACCGATGTCACGAATGCAGCGGGCGGTCTGCTCCGGTGTGATATCGAGATTGAGGCCGGCCTCGGTCAGCAGGTCGGCGCTGCCACTGCTGGAGGACACGGCACGACCGCCGTGCTTGGCGACATGACCGCCGGCTGCCGCAATCACCATGGCCGAGGCCGTGGAGACGTTAAACATGTTGGCGCCGTCACCACCGGTACCCACAATGTCCACCACATTGCGCAGATCACCGAGCTGCACCGGCACCATCAGCTCGCGCATGATGCGTACGGCACCCTCGATCTCGTCGAGTGATTCTCCCTTCATGCGCAGCCCCATGACGAAGGCAGCAATCTGCGCGTCGGTGCACTGTCCCGTCATGATGGCACGCATCACGTCCTGCATTTCCGGCAGGGAAAGATCAATACGGTCTACGACATGCGCCAGCGCGGTCTTGATATCCATGCTTTTTTCCGCGCTCATCACTTGCCCTCCAGAAAATTCTTCAGCAACTCATGGCCCTGCTCGGTCAGGATGGACTCGGGGTGAAACTGCACACCCTCGACGGCCAGTGTCTTGTGGCGCACACCCATGATCTCGTCCATGGTGCCGTCTTCATGCTGTGTCCAGGCGGTAATTTCCAGACAGTCGGGCAAGGATGCCCTCTCGATGATCAATGAGTGGTAACGCGTTGCTGTCAGCGGATTGTTGAGGCCAGTGAACACGCCCTTGTTGGCGTGATGGATCGGCGAGGTCTTGCCATGCATGACCTGGCGCGCCCGGATCACCTTACCCCCGAATACCTGGCCGATGCTCTGATGCCCCAGACAAACGCCCAGCAAGGGAATCTTGCCGGCAAAATGCTCGATCACCGGCATGGAGATGCCGGCCTCGTTTGGCGTACAAGGCCCCGGTGAAACCACAATGCGCTCGGGCGCCATCTGCTCGATTTCGGCGATGGTGATTTCATCATTGCGGACCACTTTTACATCCGCACCCAGCTCACCCAGATACTGGACGATGTTGTAGGTGAAGCTGTCGTAGTTGTCGATCATCAGGATCATGGCTTCACTCCCCCGGCTTGTGGGTATGGGTAGTGGTGGCAACCTCGGCGGCACGCATCAGGGCGCGCGCCTTGCTCAGGGTTTCCTGCCATTCCGATTCGGGCACGGAGTCGGCCACAATACCGGCGCCCGCCTGTACATGCATCATTCCGTCCTTGATCACGGCCGTGCGAATGGCAATCGCTGTATCCATGTTGCCGTTCCAGCCCAGATAACCGACTGCACCACCGTAAATGCCGCGCTTCACCGGCTCCAGCTCGTCAATGATTTCCATGGCACGCACCTTGGGCGCACCGGAGAGCGTACCCGCCGGCAACGTTGCGCGCAGGACGTCCATGGCCGTGACATCCGGCTTCAGCTCGCCATCCACATTGGAAACAATGTGCATGACATGCGAATAGCGCTCGACCACCATTTTTTCCGTGACGCGAACCTTGCCGGTTTTCGCCACGCGACCGACGTCGTTGCGACCCAGATCAATCAGCATCAGGTGCTCGGCAATTTCCTTGGGGTCGGCCAACAGTTCGGCTTCAAGCTCTGCATCCAGCTCCGGCGTAAGGCCGCGCCTGCGGGTGCCGGCAATCGGACGCACGCTGACATGACCATCTTCCATGCGCGCCAGGATTTCGGGCGAGGAACCGACAATGGTGAGTTCATCCGTGCGCATGTAATACATGTAGGGCGACGGATTGAGATGACGCAGGGCGCGATACAGCAGCATCGGCGAAGCCGCAAACGGTGCACTCATGCGCTGTGACGGCACCACCTGCATGATGTCGCCGGAGAGCACGTAATTCTTGATGTGGTCCACACCGCGCTTGAACGCATCCTGACCAAAGCTGGACACAAAATCGGCTTCGGCAACACGTGCCTTCACGCTGTCATGCATGGCCTTCGTGTCCAGTGAGGCACGCAGGCGCACGGTCAGCGCATCAAGCCGGGCTTTTGCCGCCGCCTCTGCACCGGTCTCAGCCGGATCAACATGGGTGACCAGAAACAGTTCGCCCTTGAGGTTGTCGAACACCACCAGGTCTTCTGACACCATCAACTGGATATCCGGTGCGCCAATCGGGTCGGGCTTTACGCAGGCCGCCAGCTTTTTCTCGACATAGCGCACACAGTCATAGCCGAAAAATCCGACCAGGCCACCATTGAACCTGGGCAGGCCGGGCATGGGGGCCACCCGATAACGCTGCTGGAAGGCTTCGACAAACGCCAGCGGATCCGTTGCGGTGGTGTGCTCAACGACGTTGCCATCCGTGGTCACCACGATGTCGTGGCCGCGCACGGTCAGCACAGTGCGCGCCGGCAGGCCGATCATGGAGTAACGGCCCCAGCGCTCGCCGCCCTGCACGCTCTCGAACAGGTAGGTGAAGGGGGCATCGGCCAGCTTCAGGTAGACGGACAGCGGGGTATCAAGATCAGCGAGAACCGTACGTGCCACCGGCACGCGGTTGTAGCCCTGTGACGCCAGGGTGGCGAAAGACTCAGAAGACATGGTTGCTTACTCGGCAAGCGGTCAGACAGGAATGACAGACAGGGGCGACCTCAACGTCACCATCGCCATCCACGCCAACGCTTGTTCAGAGCAAGTCCCGTCACGACTGAAGCCTGTAATAGAAAGGAATCAAGCCCCAAGGTTAAAGGAGCTCGGAGAGGGATTCAACCAGCCAGTCCGGCTCGGAGGCCTGGATCGGTTCGCCATGGTTATAGCCATAGGGCACCGCCACGCACAGGATACCCGCCGCACGGGCTGCCTCCACGTCATTGCGGGAGTCGCCCACCATGAGCGCCTGCCCGGGCTCCAGTCCGAATTCCTGCAGGCAGTGCTGCAAGGGAGCCGGGTGCGGCTTCTTGTGCGGCAGGGAATCGCCACCCAGCAACAGGTCGAAGGGCTCAAGCAGGTCCAGCTCGTCCAGCAACGCCCGGGCCGGGGCGTAGGGCTTGTTGGTGACACAGGCCAGATAGATGCCGGCGTTGCGACAGGCCAGCACCAGCTCCCGTGCACCGGGATAAACCGTGCTCGCCTCACAGACCGAGGACTGGTAGCGCGCCATGAAGCGGGCCAGCAAGTTGTCATGCAGGTCCGCCGGCCGGTGCTGATGCTCCAGCACGCAGTAGACCAGACGGGATGCACCGCGCCCGACCCAGGTCCGTACCTGCACCTCGCTGACCGCGGGCATGGCCATATCGCCCAACGCCCGGTTAAGTGAGAGTGCAATATCTGCCACGGAATCAACCAGCGTACCGTCGAGGTCGAACATCACCAGCTTTGGCACAAACTCAAGCGGAGCAAACAGCATCAGCGTTTGACCTGCGCCAGTTCGGCACGCATCTGGCGAACCACCTCGGCATAATCCGGCGCATTGAAAATCGCCGAGCCCGCCACAAACGTATCGGCACCGGCTTCGGCAATTTCGCGAATATTCTTCACGCCAACACCACCATCGACTTCCAGACGGATCGGCAGGCCGCTTGCCTCAATTCTGGCACGTGCCTCGCGCAGCTTCGGTAATGTCCCGGGGATGAAGGACTGGCCACCAAAGCCGGGGTTCACGCTCATCAGCAGCACCATGTCGAGCTTGTCCATGACGTGATCCATGTGGTGCAACGGCGTCGCCGGATTGAACACGAGCCCGGCTTTGCAACCGGCAGACCTGATCAGCGCAAGTG
>JBASJP010000205.1:0-2532 GCA_049655345.1 Moraxellaceae bacterium | reverse complement strand
ATCTACATCATGACTGCGTTAAGGTTTCTGCAGCAAATGCGCGTGCCGCAGCCATATAACGTGACGGGCCTGTTTGTCGCAGTCAGCGTGATGGCGCTGAGTGAACTCTTTTTCACCCTTTACGCCGACGTCACCGATGTCTTCAATCTGCTCGGTCATATTTATAAAGTCATTGCCTATGGCTTCATTTACAACAGCATTTTCATCGATAGCATCAGGGCGCCGTACCAGCGGATGTATGAATCCAAGAACCTGCTACAGGCCGTGATTGAAGCGATTCCCGTGCGCATTTTTTGGAAAGACCGCGAACTACGTTATCTGGGCTGCAACACGCTCTTTGCTTGCGATGCCGGGAAAGGCAGCCCCGAAAACGTGATCGGCAAATATGACGAACAGATGGCTTGGGGCGAACAAGCCGAACGTTATCGCGGCGACGACAGGCAGGTCATGCAATCGGCTTCACCCAAGCTGGGCTACGAAGAGCCGCAGACATCGGGTAGCGGAGAACGCATTTGGCTGCGTACATCCAAAGTGCCACTGCACGATGCCGCCAACGAGGTGATCGGCATACTCGGTATTTACGAAGACATCACCCAACAAAAGCAGAGTGACCAAGAACTTCGGCTGTTGCAAACTGCCGTCGACAAGAGCAAGACTGCCTTCTACCGACTCAGCCCGGAGGGCGTCGTGTTGTACGTCAATGACTATGCCGGAACGAGCTTGGGGTATCGCCGTGAGGAACTGGTAGGACGGCCTATCTGGGAGTTTGACCCGGATTTTCCACCTGAGGCTTGGCCTCCTATGTGGGCCGGACTCAAGCAAACCGGGGTGGTCAACATCGAGACGTACCACCGCCGCAAAGACGGGACAATTTTTCCGGTCCTGGTGACTGGAAATTACATTGCCCTTGATGGCGAGGAATACAGCTTCTGCTTCGTGCAGGACATCAGCGAGCGCCGACAGGCAGAACAAGCCCAGATCAAACTGGCCCGTGCGCTCAAACTCCTGAGCCAATGCAATTCATTGTTGGTGCATGCAGAGGATGAACAGGGGATTCTTTCCGATGTCTGCAAACTGGCTGTTGAAACGGGCGGCTACCTGATGGCCTGGGTCGGTTTCGCGGAAAACGATGCAGCCAAGAGCGTGCGCCCGGTCGCACACTCCGGCTATGAACAAGGCTACCTGGACGATGCCAATATCACATGGTCTGATACCGAACGAGGACAAGGTCCATCTGGCACCGCCATAAGAACCAGAGAGACTGTCATTAGTCAAAATGTTCTGACTAATCCAAAAATGGCGCCCTGGCGCGAAGCACGCACCAAGATCGGTTACCAATCGTGCATCTCCCTGCCACTGTTCGGCGACAACCATGTATTGGGTATGCTCACCATCTATTCAAGTGAGCCCGATGCATTCGTCAAAGAAGAAGTGCGCTTGCTGGAGGAGCTTGCCAACGACCTTGCCTATGGCATCCAGACACTGCGTACGCGCATCAAGCATGAGGCGGCTGAGAAAAAGATTGAGTTTTTGGCCTTCCACGACCCCTTGACAGGTCTGCCCAATCGTGTGCTGTTGCGTGATCTCTTTGACCAAGCGGCGGCCTTCGCGAACCGGGAGCGCTCAGGTGTGGCGGTCCTTTTCCTCGACCTTGATAACTTCAAGCATGTCAACGACAGCTTGGGTCACGTTGTTGGCGACCAACTGCTGATTCGCGTCGCCGAACGGTTGCGATTATGTATTCGCGATACCGACACCATCAGCCGGCAGGGTGGGGACGAATTCATCATTTTTCTGACCAATCTGCATGATGCAGTCACGACCCAGGCCATCGCACAGAAAATAATCGATGCCTTTGACGAACCCTTTGACATTGACCACCAAACGCTGACTGTTTCCTTCAGTATCGGAATCAGCCTGTTTCCTGATGACGGCCCGGATTTCGACACAATTCTCAAGCAAGCGGATACTGCACTCTATCAAGCCAAGGACGCCGGAAGAAACACCTATCGTTTTTTCTCACCGCAGATGAACAGTGATGTGATGGAGAATCTGCAGCTACAGTCACAGTTGTACAAGGCGATCAAGAATCAGGAATTCGTGCTGCATTACCAGCCCCAAATCGATGTGCTTAGCGGTCGAATCATCGGCGCAGAAGCGCTGGTGCGCTGGCAGCATTCGGAACTCGGACTGGTCTCCCCGGCCAGATTCATTGCGCTGGCCGAACGCAGCGGCCTCATCATTCAGATTGGCGAATGGGTACTTCATGAAGCTTGCAGACAGGCCAAAATCTGGCGTGACACCTATGGCTTGCCACCCATCGTCATGGCGGTCAATCTATCTTCACTTCAATTTAAACGCGGCAATCTCGTTGAGACAGTGATGAATGCACTGGCGCGATCCGGGCTTCCCGCCGCCCAGCTTGAACTGGAACTGACGGAATCTGTTCTGTTACAGGACATCGAGGTGGTCATGAAGACACTGCGCCGTCTGAAAGAAATTGGAGTCAAGCTCTCCATTGAGGATTTTGGC
>JBASJP010000204.1:0-6158 GCA_049655345.1 Moraxellaceae bacterium | reverse complement strand
CAGACACAGCTAAAACCTTTCGGACACATGCACGGATAACACCAGACAGAACAATGTCTGGTTCACCGCCCGAACAGGAACAGCCTGATGCACCTACCCGACAAGGCCGCCGTACACCGCGTCATTTTTGGCACAGACACGCGTGCGGGGCAGCTTTTCGACATCGCCCTGCTGTGTGTGATTGTCGCCAGTGTGATCGTCGCCACACTGGACTCTCTGGAAACCCCGCATCGCCATCTGCATGCCATGCTGCTGGTGCTTGAGTGGGGATTCACGCTGATCTTTACCGTGGAGTACGGTCTTCGCCTGTGGTGTTCGCCACACCCGTGGCGGTATGCCCGCAGTTTTTTTGGCGTCATCGACCTGCTGGCTGTACTGCCAACCTATCTCGGCCTTTTTTACGCAGATGCAAACCTGCTGCTGGTCATTCGCCTGGTGCGTGTGCTGCGTGTATTCAGGATTCTGCGCCTGTTTGCCTACTGGAACGATGCCAACCTGCTATTGCGCAGCCTGTACACTTCACGCCGGAAAATCACGGTGTTTCTGGCCACCGTATTTGTGGCTGCCACCATTTTTGGCGCACTGCTGTATGTGGTTGAGGGCCCGGAGCACGGCTTTACCAGCATTCCAAAATCCATTTACTGGGCCGTCATCACCATCACTACCGTGGGTTACGGTGACCTTGTCCCCAAGACCGGCCTCGGTCAGGCGATTGCGACCCTGGTCATGCTGGTTGGCTACTCGGTCATAGCCATTCCCACCGGCATTTTCACCTCGGACCTGCTGATGGAGATGCAGCGCCAGCGCAACGACCGGCACTGCCCCGACTGCGCCGCCAGCGGCCATGAAAGTGATGCCAGATTTTGCCGGCATTGCGGTCACGACCTCTCGCCAGACGTCCCCGATAACGGGTAGCCGGGCATTTCATCCGTCAGCGACCTGACTGTCGGCACTCAGTGGGCATGCCCTTCATGCCCGCCAAACGTGCCGGTGTAACCCAGAACAAACTCGTTCAGCTGCGTTGTTGCGCCCGCCTCGTCACTTACATCGGCCGAGGAAAACTGCAGGCGCAGACGTGTTGACGGATTCGGCCGGAACGTTACCGCCAGCGTCGTGCGCGATGATGCATCAAAGGCCAGCACATTGCCGGCTTCGTCCAGCTCGTTCTGCATGCCGGAAACCTCATGGCGCAGGCCCAGTTGCCAGCGCGGTGCAATGCCATAGCTGGCCTGCACATACATGCCGTCCTGCGTCCCGCTGACGGTATCACCCATCCGCACCGGTGCCGCCGTATCCGCGCCCGTCACCCTCATGTCCTTTTCCAACAGCAGGTACTCTGCAACCAGCTCCAGATCGCCCTTGCCCTGCTCGCCCCGGCCATCCAGTTCATAAACAACATCCATGCCGGCCAGCGACTGCTGCCCGTCCAGCGCAAACTGGTCATCAACTACCGTGTCGTCCTCATCAATCAGCTGCTGGAACTGCCGTGCATGCGCCAGTGAAATGCCAAACTGCAACGAGTGCTGCTCGCCCAGATATGGTGCCAGCGTGATGAAAAACGACCCGGTGCGCGGACCTGCCTGATGCTCCGGCAATCCCGCGCCAGAGAGCACCACAGCATCGGCCTCCTCCGGCTCGACCAGCGCACCGAATCGTTCCTGATCCCGCCCCTGCAACGCCTCTACACCAAACTGCAGATAGAATGGCACTGGCGCCTGCCAGGTCAGCTGCATGCCGGTGTCGAGCAAGGCGTGACCGCCCAGCAACGCGTTGTACACGAGATTGCCACCGGCGAAATCCTGCTCATGCCGGTGCTGGCTGTTGAGGTAGCCGATGCCGCTCAGGAAGCGCCCAGCCTTCACAGCCAGTCCAGCCGGCAAGCCCTGTGTCTCTAGCCATGCCTCCTCCATCTCGATCCCTTCCGCCAGCAATGCCAGCGACAAGCGCGCCTTCAGTTGCGACGGTAACGATGCCTCTACCGCGAGTTCGGATTCGCCAAGGTTAAACCCGTTTTCCCGGGCATCACCATGCTCGTCCGTATGCACGCCATGCAGGATGCCTGCCGCCTCTTCCAGGATTTCATTACCCTCACCCTGCTGGTTGTCGTGATAGAAAAAACCGTCGAGCACCAGTGACAGTGCAGGTCTGCCATCCGTTGCGCCGGCACCATGGCCATGCCCGTCATCTTCAGCAGCAGCAGTCACCGGCAACAGCGCAGCCACAAGCACTGCCGGCAAGGAAATCGAACGCATCATGAGAGGGCACATATCAGTCAGTTGATTTGACATGTTATACTATAACAATACATTGACTCAATACATGCCATCGCTGCATTTCTGGCACAATCTGCCTTGCCCAATCGTTGTCAGGAGATTCACATGGCTGCAGCCGCCGAGCTTGATCGTCTGCGAGAGGAATGCCGCGCCCTGGCGCGCAAGCGTGCACTGATCTCGGCAGGTGCCGCTGCGGTGCCCGTGCCCTTCATGGATATCGTGGTGGATGCCGGCATCCTGATGAAACTGATCCCAGAGATCAGTCACCGCTTTGGCCTGGCCAGTGAAGACATTGATGCGATGGACCCGGCGCAGAGGGAAAAAACCTGGCGCGTGATCCGCCGTCGCGGCACGCAACTGGTGGGCATTGTGCTGACCCGCCAGCTGGTGCGCAAAAGCTTTCAGGGCATGGCAGGCCGCCTGATCACCCGCCAGATATCAAAGTTCATCCCTCTGGGCGGACAGATTGTTGCGGCGAGCCTGGGTTATTTCGTGATGCGAAAGATTGTCTACAAGCACATTGATGACTGCCATGCCATCGCCAGGGAAAACATCTGACTCAGTGCACCCCCGGCTCGACATGAATGACAATTTCCGCTGCCGAAAATTCGCCCCGCACGGCATCTTCCAGCGCATCGCAAAGATCGTGTGACTGCACCACCGTCCATGCGCCCGGCAACAGCAGATTGAACTCGACAAAGAGGCGATGGCCGACATGACGGGTGCGAAGCCCCTCAATAACGGCCTGCGGCGGTAACCGCTGCTGCAAGGCATCGTCCACGCGCCGAAACTCGTCAGGCGGCAACTGCACATCCATCAGCACATCTACCGAACGCATCACCAGCTTGACGCCCGTACGCACAATATTCAGTGCCACCGCCAGCGCCACCAGCGGGTCCAGCCACCAGGCCGAGGGAAACACCAGCATCAGTGCCAGTGCCAGCAGAATCCCCACCGAGGTCCAGACATCCGTCAGCAAATGGTGGGCGTCAGCCTCGACAGCAATACTTTTCTCGGCATGCGCCACCTTCATCAGCCACCAGGCCGCCACCGCATTGACCAGTGTCGCTGCCAGCGACAACAGCAAGCCGTAATCCAGCTTTGCCACCGGCTCCGGTGCAATCAAACGGTTGATAGCCGACCAGGCAATCGCCACGGCGGCAAAAAGAATCAGCATGCCCTCTGCACCGCTGGCAAAGAACTCGGCCTTTTCGTGACCGAAGGGGTGCTCGTCATCGGCCGGTGCGGCCGCGATGCC
Source organism: Moraxellaceae bacterium (assembly GCA_049655345.1). Taxonomy (GTDB): domain Bacteria; phylum Pseudomonadota; class Gammaproteobacteria; order Pseudomonadales; family Moraxellaceae; genus UBA2031. Next base: position 2,627 of record JBASJP010000204.1, on the reverse strand, counting down.
CAACAGCACAAAACCCAGCACTGCTGCCGCCAAATTAACGAACGACTCCACGGCATCGGAATATAGGCCAACCGACCCCGTCATGAAGTAGGCACCAAACTTGAGCACGATAGTGGCAATGGCGGCTGCCATCGACACCAGCATGGCGCGTTGCACACGGCTCATCGGCGGACGAACACGGGTCATGTACAGAGTCCTGTTTCCGTCGGGCTGACGGATGGGCACGGTTGGTACCGGAAAATGAACAGCCCCGCATGGCGGGGCCGAAAAGCTACTGCCGGCCATTTCCGCCCATGCGAAAACGGTACGACAGCATCACCCAGACATGCCGTGCGGGCGGTAATCTCAGATGGGCTTGGAGCCGTAATTGCTCACCGGCTTCTGTGGCGGATCTGCCGTCACGTCGGGAGGAATTTCCTGCACCTTGCCACCCTTCGCCAGAAAACGTTCCATCTCTTCTTCCAGCTGGCGGCGCAGGGCTTCCTTGCTGGAGACGGACAGTGTCTCGGCGTCATCAACATCCTTGCGGGCAGCGGGTGCCGCTTCGCCGGACGCTGCTTCGGCCACTGGCGCATCGGCGTCCAGCGTCTCTTCTACCTCGTCCTCGGCTTCATCTTCCACCGGGTCGTTTTCATCAAAATCATCGTAATCGTCATTCGACATGGTGCTTACCCCAAAACAAGACAGCGCCCCGATACGGCACGAAAGAACTTCGCATCGACGGGACCATTGTATAGATCAGACACGTAGGTTTGTCAGCGTTATTTTCCGGAGAAGCCGACGAGTTTTCCAGCCTTGAGACAAGCGGTTGGCTATGATAGGCAAATGGTCAGTACCTGATTATTGGCACGCTTCCTGAATGGCCCGATCCAGCTCTTTGAGATGGCCGCTGTGCTCCTTGTCGCCCATGTACACGCGCTCGCCCTTGTCGTTGACATCATACAGGCGTGAGCCCTCGACATTGCGCCGGTAATCCCGCAACTCCAGACACTTGCGCTTGCGTGCAGCCAGTGCCACGTTCTTGCTGGCAACTTCCTGTTCGTGTTGCTCGCGCTCCTGCGCCAGAATATCAGCCATGCGCTTTTGTCGCTGCAACACATCACTTCCTGTGCTACCCGCCGCAGGCGTCGTCTCCACACTGCGCCCGCCAGGAGCGCTGGCACGTGGTATTGCCAGTGTTTCCACTTTTTTGCTCGCGGCACTTTCGGGTTTCTTGTCCGTGAAATGCACACGACCTTCCGCATCAGTCCACTTGTAAAGCTCGGCCTGCACCGGCAGTGCAACCACTGCCGTCAGCAATACCAGCGCCCTGACACTGAAGAATTTCCTGTGCATGTTCCTGTTCCCCGAAAAAAACGGGCAGCGTCCCGGCTGCCCGTCGACAGATCTTACTGCAGGGTTTCGGCCGGTGCAGCGGCACCCTGCTGCGATGCCTGACGCTGACGCAGCGACTCGGCAAACACGGCATCAAAATTGACCGGCGCCAGCAGCATCTGCGGGAAGCTGCCACGGCTCACTACGTCGGAAACCGTTTCGCGGGCGTAAGGGAAAAGCAGGTTCGGGCAATAGGCGCCAAGCAACTGGCCCACCTGGGCTTCCGGCACGCCATCCACCAGGAAAATGCCGGCCTGCTTCACTTCGGCAATGAAGGCAACCTGATCGGCATTCTTTACCGTGACGGTCACGGCAAGCACCACTTCATAATTCTTGCCATCTTCCAGCTTGCTGGCCTGTGTGGACAGGTCAACACTCACTTCCGGCTTCCACTCGGCCAGAAACACCTTGGGGGCGTTCGGGGCTTCGAAGGACAAATCCTTCACATAGATACGCTGAAGTGCAAATTGTCCCTGGGGCTGCTGGGCTTGTTCCGACATGAATCGTGTCCTTGGTTTTTGATTGTTGTGGGTTTCACTCAGCCAGCAAGCAGTGCATCCAGCTTGCCTGCACGCTCAAGCGCGTAAAGGTCATCGCTGCCGCCAACATGCTGGCCGTTGATGAAAATCTGCGGCACCGTGCGCTGCTTTGTACGCGCCATCAATGCCATGCGCTCATTGTCATCGCGACTGACATCGATTTCCGTCCACGCGACGCCTTTCTGCTTGAGCAGGCTCTTGGCCCGCACGCAGTAGGGGCAGATGGGTGTGGTGTAGATGACAACGTCAGCCATGGGACAACTCCGGATTATTTCTTCACCAGCGGCAGTGACTGGCTCTTCCAGTTACTGATACCGCCTTCCAGCTTGTAAACCTGCGTAAGACCAGCGGTCTTGAGCTGACTGCCGGCTGCACCGGCGGTCTGGCCGATGTTGCAGATAATGACAATGGGGCGGTCCAGCTCCTTTTTCAATTCCTCCAGGCGCTCACCGATACGGCTGTAAGGAATATTGTCACTACCGGTGATGTGGCCGGTCTTGAACTCGGCCGGATCACGGATATCAATGACGCGGGCGTTCTGCTGGTTGACCAGCGCGGACAGGCCCTGCGGACTGACGCTCTGGCCGCCACGGGCCATCTCGGTAACGATCCACGCAATGAGCAGGGCGACAAAGGTGCCGACGAGGAGGTAGTGATTGACGGCAAACTCAAGAAAACGGTCCATGATGAGGCGGGTGTCTCAGGAAATCGGGC
>JBASJP010000203.1:0-1593 GCA_049655345.1 Moraxellaceae bacterium | reverse complement strand
CGTGGATGCCCAGCAGGTGTTTGGTGGTCACGGTTTCATTCGTGAGTGGGGCATGGAGCAGCTGGTGCGTGATGTACGTATTGCGCAGATCTATGAAGGCGCCAACGGTATCCAGGCCAACGACCTCATGGGCCGCAAGGTAGTCAAGAACAAGGCTGCGTTCGTGAAGACTTATGTTGCCGAAATGCGTGAGGCTGCCGCTCGACTGAATGCCCCGGAAACGGCGCGCCTCAAGACCGGCTTTGTGGCCGCAATTGATCGTCTGGAAGCACTGACCCAGCGCGTCATTGAGTTGTCCGCCAGCAACGGTGACGAAATCAATGCCGCTGCAGTTGACTACCTGCATGTGTTTGGCCTGACCAGCTATGCCTACATGTGGGCACTGATGGCCGAAGCAGCGGTTGGCAAGAAGGATGACAGCTTCTATGCCGACAAGCTGGCGCTTGCAGATTACTTTGCTGTTCGCGTGCTGCCTGAGCTTGAGGGGCGTGTACGTATGGTAGAGGCGGGTGCAACGTCGCTGATGGGCTTCAGCGAAGCTTATTTCTGAGTTGTTTTGCTCTCACCTGAAAAGGCCCGCATCTGCGGGCCTTTTTATTGGCATTACTGTCACAGATGTCGATAAGCCAGATATGCCCATCTGTGTGCTGCAAGACAGAAAGCACTTGGTGGAATCACATAGTCTTGTGGCAGTATCTGGAGTGCCGGATATCGTATCAGGGCGGAAATGGAGATCTCAGGCATGTGTTCATGTGGTTGGGCGGGGTGATGATGCAGGGGCCTGGGTGCGCCGGACGCCTGGCCGGCCGGCAGTGTGCCGGTCGGTCTCTCGGTGTGGTGATGATGGCCTGGCTTGTTCTGCTACCAGCATTGCTGTATGCCAGTGAGAATGAGCCTTCTCCTGCAGGGTTGCCACAGTCTGCCGGGTCTGACGCGACGGTTACGGTGGATGTGCCGCCCTCTGCAGTGGCAGATGCTGTCCTTGAGAAGGCAGGCAAGAGCTGCATCCGCCGCGATGAGAGCGGCCAGTTCATGGGATGGATGGACTACCAGCAGTGCGTGTTCTCGGGCCAGGCAGTTGATGCTGCCCGCTGGTTTGACGATCTGTTTGGTGACTGGAGTGATGACAGGGCCGGCGCGCTGGTGCGTGTCATCAGCGAAGTCGGCTGGGACGAGGAGAATGGCTGGAGTACTCAGGCAAGGGTGCGTGCACGGGTGGACTTGCCGAATGCCAGTAGACGCATGCGGCTGATCATTTCTGATGAAGGGGAAGGTACACTCACGCAGGAGCAGCGCAGTTCGCCGCAGGCATTGAAGGATATCCGGGATAATGCCTCGGTATCCGTGCGCTGGAATCCGCTGGATGTCGCCAGGATCGACTCGGACATGGATATTGGTCTGCGCAGTGGTCCGGATATTTTCGCGCGCCTGCGCTTGCGCAGGGTCTGGACGCTGACCGAGAACTCTGTGATGAGGGCAGGTCAGACCTTCCGCTATGGTACCGAAAGTCTGGGTGTATCCACCTCCCAGCTGGATTTTCAGCGTGCCATGTCGGAGCAGTCAGTGTTGAGCTTCAATACGGTTTTCCAGTTT
>JBASJP010000202.1:0-1944 GCA_049655345.1 Moraxellaceae bacterium | reverse complement strand
CCACTGGACCTCGCCGCCTTTGAGCGACCGGCATTGGTACCCGATTTACGAGAAGATGGTGGAACATGACTTGCCGGCCATGATCCATGTGTCAACCAGCTGCAACGCCTGCTTCCACACCACCGGCGCGCATTACCTGAACGCCGACACCACGGCCTTCATGCAGTGCCTGACCAGCGATTTGTTCAAGGATTTCCCCACGCTCAAGTTTTTGATCCCGCATGGCGGCGGCGCCGTGCCTTACCACTGGGGCCGTTTTCGCGGCCTGGCGCAGGAGCTGAAAAAGCCGCTGTTGTCAGAGCATCTGCTCAACAACATCTTCTTCGACACCTGTGTCTACCACCAGCCTGGCATTGACCTGCTCAACACCGTGATTCCCGTCAAAAATGTGCTGTTCGCCAGCGAAATGATCGGCGCGGTGCGCGGCATCGACCCCGAGACCGGTCACTACTATGACGACACCAAGCGCTACATCGAGGCCAGCAAGATCCTCAGCGAGGCCGACCGCCAGCAGATTTATGAAGGCAATGCGCGCCGCGTGTTCCCGCGGCTCGACACCATTCTGAAAGCAAAGGAAGCAAAATGAACAACCTGGGCATCGTCAAACGCAATATCGTGCGCGCCGACAAGGCGGCGGTCGCCAAGCTGTCAAGGTTTGGTGTGGCCACCATCCACGAGGCCATGGGCCGGGTCGGCCTCATGAAGCCCTACCTGCGTCCGATCTACCACGAGGCCAGGATTTGCGGCACCGCCGTCACCGTGCTGCTGCAACCGGGCGACAACTGGATGATGCACGTCGCCGCCGAGCAATTGCAGCCCGGTGACGTGGTGGTGGCGGCCTGCACCACCGACAACGCCGACGGTTTTTTTGGTGACTTGCTGGCCACCTCCTTCAAGGCCCGTGGTGCGGTCGGCCTGGTCATCGACGGCGGCGTGCGCGACGTGAAAGACCTCACCGAGATGAACTTCCCCGTGTTCAGCAAGGCCATCCATGCCAAAGGCACCATCAAGGCCACGCTCGGCTCGGTCAACGTGCCCGTGGTGTGCGCTGGCGCCCAGGTCAGCCCCGGCGATGTGGTCATTGCCGATATCGACGGTGTGGTGGTGGTGCCCGCCGCCCTGGCGCAACAGGTCGCCGACGCGGCCGAGGCGCGCGAGGCCAACGAGGGCGCCAAGCGTGCCATCTTTGCCTCCGGTGTGCTCGGGCTCGACTACTACAAGATGCGTGAAGGGCTGGAAAAAGCCGGCCTGAAATACATTGACTAATATGAAGTGCACCGTCATGGCGAGGCGCGCAGCGCCGCGGCAATCCATGCTTGCCTGAGGCCTGGATTGCCGCGCTGCGCCCGCAATGACACCATTCTTCATATTGACAGAAATAACGATGAAAACAAACCCCAAGCAATGGCGCGTTGGCCTGGTCGGGTACGGTGAGGTCGGCCGCATTCTGGCGGAAGACCTGCGCGCCCAGGGCATGGCCGTCAGCGCTTATGACCTCAAGCTGGACAACGCGGACACCGCCGCGCCGCTGCAGGACCATTCGGCACAGCACGGCGTGACTTTGCTCGGTTCCAGTGCTGAACTGGCTGCGGGCGCTGACCTGATCATCAGCGCGGTCACGGCCAGCCAGACCGTGCGGGTGGCACAAGCCTGCGCCGACTCAGTCCAGCGAGGCAGCTTCTTCCTTGACTTCAACTCGGCTTCTCCGGGCGCCAAGCAGCGCGCTGCCGTGCTGATCGATGCAGCCGGTGGCCGCTATGTGGAAGGCGCCGTCATGACCAGCATTCCGCCGTACCGCATCAAGGTGCCGTTGCTGCTGGGCGGCGCGCACGCCAATGCCTTGTGCCCGTTGCTTCACACGCTGGGTTTTTTCGCCAAGGTGGCCAGCGACGCACTGGGTGTGGCCAGTGCCACCAAGATGTGCCGCAGCGTGATGATCAAGGG
>JBASJP010000201.1:0-2625 GCA_049655345.1 Moraxellaceae bacterium | reverse complement strand
TCCAGGCTGGCAAGCAGGGCACTCATCTTTTTCTCCTACATGCGGAACACGCCAAACCGGGTATCCGGAATGGGCGCGTTCAGTGTGGCGGAAATGGCCAGGCCAAGCACATCGCGTGTTTTGGTCGGATCAATGATGCCATCGTCCCAGAGACGGGCGCTGGCATAGTAGGGATGGGCCTCTTTTCCGTATTTGTCGAGTAGTGGTTGCTTGAACTCGGTTTCCTGTTCGGGTGTCCACTCTACGCCCTGTTTGGCGAGCGAGGCTTTCTTCACATCAGTCAGTACACTGGCGGCCTGTTCGCCACCCATGACGGAGATACGGGCATTCGGCCACATGAACAGAAAGCGGGGCTCATAGGCTCGACCGCACATGCCATAATTACCGGCACCAAAACTGCCGCCAATGATCACTGTGAACTTGGGTACCTTGGCACAGGCGACGGCATGAACCATTTTGGCGCCATTCTTGGCGATACCACCTTCCTCGTATTTTTTGCCGACCATGAAGCCGGTAATGTTTTGCAGGAAGACCAGCGGAATCTTGCGCTGGCAGCACAGCTCGATGAAGTGGGCTCCCTTGAGCGCAGACTCCGAGAACAGGATGCCGTTGTTGGCAATGATGCCAACCGGATAACCCCAGAGTCGGGCAAAGCCAGTGACCAGCGTATTGCCGTACAGCGGCTTGAATTCGTCAAACTCGGAGCCATCGACCAGACGTGCAATGATTTCACGCACATCAAACGGTTCACGGGCATCCTTTGGCAGAATGCCGTAAATGTCCTCAACCGGATAAAGCGGTGCCACAGGCTCGCGTATATCCAGACTGACCTGTTTGACACGATTCAGGCGGCCAATCGAGGCACGGGCGAGGGCGAGGGCATGCTCATCATTCTCGGCCAGCTGATCAGTCACGCCGGAAACGCGGCTATGCAGTTCGGCACCACCGAGTTCTTCGGATGTGACGACTTCCCCCGTTGCTGCTTTCACCAATGGCGGGCCCGCCAGAAAAATCGTGCCCTGGTGTTTCACGATGATGGCTTCATCGGCCATCGCAGGAACATAAGCACCGCCAGCCGTACATGAGCCCATCACGACAGCAATCTGCGGAATGTTCGCCGCCGACATGTTGGCCTGGTTGAAGAAGATGTGGCCAAAATGCAGATGGTCAGGAAAGACTTCGTCCTGACGGGGAAGATTGGCACCGCCGGAATCCACCAGATAAATGCAGGGGAGATGGTTTTCCTGTGCGATAGTCTGGGCGCGTAAATGTTTTTTCACGGTAAGCGGGTAATAGGAACCGCCTTTCACCGTGGCATCATTCGCAGCAATAACGCACTCAATGCCGTTCACTCGACCAATCCCGGCCACAATCCCGGCAGCCGCCACATCCTCGCCATACACGTCATGCGCAGCCAGTGGAGCCAGCTCCAGAAAAGGAGAGCCGGGGTCAATCAGGACATTGATGCGTTCACGAGCGGTCAGCTTGCCACGCCCCTTGTGACGGGCAATCGCTGTGGCACCGCCACCTTCGCGAATACGGTCGAGCAAGCGGTTGAGGTCGTCACTCAGCGCCCGGTGATGCAGGGAGTTTTCATGAAAGCCGGGAGAGTGTGGATGAATCTTTGATTGGATGACTGGCATGGCGTCACTTCGTCTCGTTAAAGAGTTCTCGCCCGATCAGCATGCGGCGAATTTCACTGGTGCCTGCACCAATTTCATACAGCTTGGCATCACGCAGATAGCGGCCCGTCGGGTTCTCGTTGATGTAACCATTCCCGCCCAGTACCTGAATGGCTTCCAGCGCCAGCTTCGTTGCATTTTCAGCGGTATAGAGGATGACAGCTGCTGCATCCTTGCGCGCCGTTTCACCACGGTCGCAGGCCTGTGCGACGTTGTAGAGGTAAGCACGTGAGGCATTGAGCAGGGTGTACATGTCGGCAACCTTGCCCTGCATGAGCTGGAACTCACCAATGGCCTGGCCAAACTGCTTGCGGTCATGAATGTATGGAATGACCACATCCATGCAGGACTGCATGAGACCGACCGGGCCGCCGGAAAGTACGACGCGCTCGTAGTCCAGACCCGACATCAGGACCTTTACGCCTTCATTGAGGTTGCCAAGGATGTTTTCTTCCGGCACTTCGCAATCCTGGAATACCAGTTCACAGGTGTTGGAGCCGCGCATGCCCAGTTTGTCCAGCTTCTGGGCCTGTGTGAAACCCTTGAAGTCGCGCTCGACACTAAACGCGGTCATGCCGCGAGGGCCGGCGTTGATGTCGGTTTTTGCGTAGATCACATAGGTGTTGGCATCAGGGCCGTTGGTAATCCACATCTTGTTGCCGTTGAGTACATAACGGTCGCCTTTCTTGTCGGCACGCAGCTTCATGCTGACCACGTCGGAGCCTGCATTCGGCTCGCTCATGGCCAATGCGCCAATGTGCTCGCCACTGACCAGCTTGGGCAGATATTTCGCACGCTGGGCATTGTTGCCATTCTTGAAGATCTGGTTGACGCAGAGATTGGAGTGAGCACCGTAGGAAAGACCAACCGACGCGGAGGCGCGCGAGATTTCTTCGATGGCGATGACATGGGCCAGATAGCCCATGTCGCTGCCACCGTACTC
>JBASJP010000200.1:0-1913 GCA_049655345.1 Moraxellaceae bacterium | reverse complement strand
GATGAAGTGGGCCCCCTTGAGCGCAGACTCCGAGAAAAGGATGCCGTTGTTGGCAATGATGCCAACCGGATAGCCCCAGAGCCGGGCAAATCCGGTGACCAGCGTATTGCCGTAAAGCGGTTTGAATTCATCAAACTCGGAGCCATCGACCAGACGTGCAATGATTTCGCGCACATCAAACGGTTCACGGGCATCTTTTGGCAGGATGCCGTAAATGTCCTCAACCGGATACAGCGGGGCCACAGGCTCGCGTATATCCAGGCTGATTTGCTTGACGCGATTCAATCGGCCAATCGAGTCACGGGCGAGGGCGAGGGCATGTTCATCATTCTCGGCCAGCTGATCAGTCACGCCAGAAACGCGGCTATGCAGTTCGGCACCACCGAGGTCTTCGGACGTGACGACTTCTCCCGTTGCTGCTTTCACCAATGGCGGGCCCGCCAGAAAAATCGTGCCCTGATTCTTCACAATAATGGCTTCATCAGCCATGGCTGGTACATAGGCACCACCGGCCGTACACGAGCCCATCACAACAGCAATCTGCGGAATGTTCGCCGCCGACATGTTGGCCTGGTTGAAAAAGATGTGGCCAAAATGCAGATGATCAGGAAAGACTTCGTCCTGTCGTGGCAGGTTGGCGCCACCCGAGTCCACCAGATAAATGCAGGGGAGATGGTTTTCCTGTGCGATAGTCTGGGCGCGTAAATGTTTTTTTACGGTCAGCGGATAATAAGAGCCACCTTTCACCGTGGCATCATTGGCCGCAATAACACACTCGATGCCGTTCACTCGACCAATTCCGGCCACAATCCCGGCAGCCGCCACATCCTCGTCGTACACGGCATGCGCAGCCAGTGGAGCCAGCTCCAGAAAAGGAGAGCCGGGGTCAATCAGGACATTGATGCGTTCACGAGCGGTCAGCTTGCCACGGCCCTTGTGCCGTGCAATCGCAGTAGCACCGCCACCTTCGCGAATACGGTCGAGCAAGCGGTTAAGGTCATCACTCAGTGCCCGATGATGCTGGGAGTTTTCCTGAAAGCCGGGGGAGTGTGGATGAATCTTTGATTGAATGACTGGCATGGTGTCACTTCGTCTCGTTAAAGAGTTCACGCCCAATCAGCATGCGGCGAATTTCACTGGTGCCGGCGCCAATTTCGTACAACTTGGCATCACGCAGATAGCGACCTGTCGGGTTTTCGTTGATATAGCCATTACCGCCAAGCACCTGAATGGCTTCCAGTGCAAGTTTCGTTGCATTTTCGGCGGTATAAAGAATGACGGCCGCAGCATCCTTGCGCGCCGTTTCGCCACGGTCGCAGGCCTGTGCAACGCTGTAGAGGTAGGCACGTGAGGCGTTCAGCAGGGTGTACATGTCGGCAACCTTGCCTTGCATGAGCTGAAACTCACCAATCGCCTGGCCAAATTGCTTGCGGTCATGAATGTACGGAATGACCACATCCATGCAGGACTGCATTACACCGATCGGGCCACCGGAAAGCACGACGCGCTCATAATCCAGACCTGACATCAGGACCTTTACGCCTTCATTCAGTTTGCCAAGAATATTTTCTTCCGGTACTTCACAGTCCTGAAATACCAGCTCGCAGGTGTTGGAGCCGCGCATGCCCAGTTTGTCCAGCTTCTGGGCCTGTGTGAAACCCTTGAAGTCGCGCTCGACAATAAATGCGGTCATGCCGCGAGGGCCGGCGTTGATGTCGGTCTTGGCGTAGATCACATAGGTGTTGGCGTCCGGGCCGTTGGTAATCCACATCTTGTTGCCGTTCAGGATATAGCGGTCGCCTTTCTTGTCGGCGCGCAGCTTCATGCTGACCACGTCGGAGCCTGCATTCGGCTCGCTCATGGCCAATGCGCCAATGTGCTCGCCACTGACCAGCTTGGGCAGATATTTCGCA